>DATGCB010000139.1:0-5439 GCA_035312365.1 Eudoraea sp.
AATGGTATTAAAAACATTCCCCAGGCCAAGGCCGAATGCCAGCAGCACCAGGAGCATTGCCAGATACATGGGATTTCGCGTATACCTGTACACCCCTCCGGTTACCAGTCGCGTAGTCTTTGCCGGGGTCGTGGGATCCACGGAGGTCCGGGCTTTATAAAACTGGAACAGCGCAACAGTACTGATCAACAAGGCCAGAACGATCAATCCTTTGGAGAGATACATTCTCCCTAAAAAATCAAAATACCCAACGGGCAGGAATCTGTCCAGCAGATACATGCCTCCTCCGAATAACAGAAATACAATGGCAGGCGGGATTTTAAGTTTCATACCCCAAATGTATTGGAAAATAAAATTACTATTTTTAACAGCTTAAATACTCCTTTATCCGGGTGCTTATTTTCATGGATCTCGTCTTTGCCACACACAATGCGAACAAACTTAAGGAAGCGCGACTACTGCTTCCCAAATCCATCAATGTATTATCATTAGCGGACATTGGGTGCCGGGAAGAAATTCCCGAAACTGCACCCAGCCTGGAGGGCAATGCCATACTTAAGGCTACCTTCGTCACCGAACAATACGGCTACCCTTGTTTTGCGGACGATACCGGTCTACACGTCGATGCCCTGGAGGGGGCCCCCGGGGTTTACTCTGCCCGCTATGCCGGGCCACATAGAAATGCCGAAGACAATATGGACAGATTACTCGCCGAACTCCGCCATGCCGGGGATCGTTCCGCTCAATTCTCAACGGTTATCGCCTTAAACCTCGGATCGGAAATAAAAGTATTCCGAGGCACGGTCCATGGGGAAATAACCACTAAAAAATCAGGAAAGAAAGGTTTTGGCTATGATCCTGTTTTTAAACCGAAGGGGTTTGATAAGACTTTTGCGGAGCTGTCCATCCCTGAAAAAAATGACATCAGTCATCGTGGGAAAGCCCTTGAACAACTTATTACCTACCTGAAAAATTCGACACCAGCTTCAAAACATCGCTGAGACTGCCACGGGAAGCAGCCAAATTTACTTTCCCTCATCCGTCTAAATAATTAACTGTATCTTTGCCGACTAATTTGTGCCGCTGGTATAGCAAGTGTTGCGCCGAGTCTGATAGGTTATAGCGATAATCGCTCCATGCAACATCCTTTATTCGCGATTGCGTAAAATAACATATTATGACAAAATTTGAAGCCCTGGGGCTGGACAAACCCCTATTGGATGCTATTGCCGATCTCGGATTTGAAACTCCTTCCGAAGTCCAGGAAAAATCCATTCCAATTCTCTTGCAGGATGAAACCGACCTCGTGGCGCTCGCACAGACCGGAACCGGCAAAACGGCCGCATTCGGTTTTCCCCTCATCCAAAAAATTACCCATGAAAGCAGAACAACCCAGGGACTCATCCTGTCCCCGACCCGGGAACTTTGCCTTCAGATAACCAACGAATTGCAATTGTATTCCAAGTATATAAAGGGACTTAACGTGGTCGCCATCTATGGCGGTGCAAGCATCACAGAACAGGCCAGGCAGATCAAAAGAGGCGCCCAGATCGTTGTGGCAACACCGGGAAGGATGAAGGACATGATAGGTCGCGGTATTGTTGACATTTCAAAAATCGATTATTGCATTCTCGATGAAGCAGACGAAATGCTGAATATGGGTTTTTACGAGGATATCATGGACATCCTTTCAAACACCCCCCGGGAAAAATCAACCTGGCTGTTCTCAGCGACCATGCCACAAGAGGTGGCTATTATTGCCAAAAAATTCATGCACCAACCCCGGGAGATCACCGTAGGTACAAAAAACTCAGGGGTTGACACCGTACAACACGAATATTATATTGTAGGGGGAAGGGACCGTTATCCCGCTTTAAAACGACTTGCCGATGCCAATCCGGGAATATTCTCCGTGGTATTCTGCAGGACAAAAAGGGATACGCAAAAAGTAGCCGAAAAACTGATCGAAGACGGGTACAACGCCGGGGCACTGCATGGCGACCTGAGTCAGAACCAGCGTGACCTGGTAATGAACGCATTCCGAAAAAAACAAATACAACTTTTGGTAGCGACGGATGTCGCTGCCCGCGGAATCGATGTCGATGATATTACCCATGTGATCAATTACCAACTACCCGATGAAATAGAAACCTATACGCACCGTAGCGGGCGAACCGGGAGGGCCGGGAAATCGGGTATTTCCATGGTAATCATCACCCGGAGCGAACTCCGTAAAATTCACGCCATTGAGAAAAAAATACAACAACGGTTTATAGCGGAGAACATCCCGACAGGGATGGACATCTGCGAAATTCAACTCTACCATCTTGCCAACAAGATCAGGAACACCAGGATCAACCCGGATGTCAACGATTATCTTCCGGCGATCAATGATGTCCTGGAAGGTTTGGACCGGGAGGAACTGATCAAGAAAATTGTTTCGGTAGAGTTTACGCGTTTCTACAATTACTATAACAGGGCAAAAGACCTCAATACTGCTGCGGATCCCGGCGGTCGGGAGCAAAGGTCAAAAGGTGATCGGGAAGTTTCCGGTAACGGTTCGGTCCGCTACTTTATCAATGTGGGTGAAAAGGACAACTATGACTGGATGTCCCTGAAGGATTTTTTGCGCGATACCCTGGAGGTCGGTAAGGACGATATATATAAGGTTGATGTAAAGGACAGCTTCTCCTTCTTTAATACGGATGCAAGCCTGACGGATCTCATATTACACACGTTTACCGAATTTAAGGTCGATGGCAGGTTTGTCAATGTGGAAGTTTCCAAAAACCCGGAAAGCGGCGGCGGTAGAAGGTCAAAGGAAAAAGGGTGGAAGAAGCGGGGTGAAAAGCGTCAGGGGAAGAAGCGCAATGGAAATGCTTTCAAGACAGGTGGCAGGAGGTCAGGCAAAAAGCGCAGCAGCAAAAGGGACGGATTTTATTAGTTAATTCCGTATTAAAACATACGCTTTAGCGTGTTTTTTAGTTTAATTAGTATTCTAATCATTGGTTGCCGTTCATGAAGAACTATGTCTTTTTTATTATTGCACTGCTGAGTATCGGGGCTTTTTCACAGGATGACGTGGCGGGTGCCGGGGATGTGAGCATTGAGGCCGTAGTGGTCAACGCCCAGACAGAGCAGCCGTTGGAAAGCGTGCACGTGGTGAACTTAAATCAGGTTATCGGGACGATTACAGACAAAAAGGGAAATTTTTCTATTCGGGCTGCCGTCAATGATACCCTCTATTTTTCCTACCTGGGTTTTAAATCCCAAAAAATCCGGATTACCAACGACATGTTTAAATTTAAAGATACCAGGATTGCTTTAACAGAGCTTGCCTATGCCCTGGAGGAGGTCATAGTGAGGCCGTACCAGTTGACGGGTTACCTGGAGATAGACGTGAAGAATCTCCCTATCAATACCGCCTATCAATACAGTATATCGGGCCTTTCAAAAAGCTACGAAGCAGGTAACAAAACCCCGAGTGCTGTAACCAAAGTACTGGGTGCCATATTAAATCCAGCGGATCTCCTGCGCAACCTCTTTGGCAAGAAACCCAACCAGATGAGAAAACTCAGGCAGATCAAGGAAGACGACAGGATCCGGGACCTTTTGGCCCAAAAATTTGACCGTGAAACCCTGACGGAATTGCTTCAAATTGAAAAAGTAGATATCGATGACATCCTTTCCAATTGCAATTACTCCAAATCCTTTATCACCACCGCCAACGATCTGCAGATATTGGACGCCATCAGCAGCTGTTATGAAGAGTTCAAGGTTTTAAACAGGAAAAAATAAATTTTATATTTCCCCTATCATTTTATAGCTTTAGCCAAAATCCGACAATATGAAAAAATTGTGGATTGCGCTTGCAATCTCTGCACTCTTTTTCGCCTGCAAAGAAGAAAAAAAAGAACCGGTTATGGAGCCTTCTGTGATACTAGAAACTGAACCGGAATTAAAGAAAGAGGTGCCGTTTGTCTGGGAGGGAGCCAATGTTTATTTCTTACTTACCGACAGGTTTTATAACGGAAATCCCGAAGCTGACGTCAATTTCGACAGGACAAACGAAACAGGGCTGCTGAGGGGTTTTATGGGAGGTGACCTCCCGGGGATTACCAAAAAAATAGAAGATGGGTATTTTTCGGATCTGGGGGTCAATGCCATCTGGTTTACCCCGGTGGTGGAACAAATTCACGGTGATACCAATGAGGAAACCGGAAACACTTACGGATATCACGGGTATTGGGCAAAGGACTGGACGGTTTTAGATCCCAATTTTGGCACAAAAAAAGATCTGGAACAACTCGTAAAAACAGCACACGGAAAGGGTATTCGCATTATTATGGATGTCGTGCTGAATCACACCGGGCCTGTAACCCCAAAAGATCCGGTATGGCCTGAAGATTGGGTCCGTACACAACCCACCTGCGATTTTTCAACCTATGAGACTACAACCGCCTGCACCCTGGTTGATAATCTTCCTGATATACATACCGAATCTGATGAGCCGGTGGAATTGCCCGATGCGCTCCTGGCCAAATGGAAGGACGAAGGCAGGTTGAGCAATGAATTGGACGAATTACAGCTCTTTTTTGAGCGAACCGGGTACCCGAGGGCGCCCAGATTCTATATCATCAAATGGTTAACAGATTACATCCATGACTTTGGAGTTGACGGATTCAGGGTAGATACCGTGAAACACGTTAATGAAAATGCCTGGACCGAACTATACAAAGAAGCTTCGCACGCCTTTGAAACCTGGAAAAAGAAAAATCCCGATAAGGTGCTGGACGAAACTCCTTTTTATATGGTTGGAGAGGTTTACAATTACAAAATATCGAATGGAAGGGAGTACGATTTTGGCGATAAAAAAGTGGACTATTTCGACCATGGATTTAAAAGCCTGATCAATTTTGAATTGAAACAGGATGCCAAAAAGAGCTATGAATACATTTTTAATAAATACAGCACATTACTTCACACAAAATTAAAGGATAAAAGCATTCTGAATTATCTCAGCTCCCATGATGATAATGAACCCTACGACAAGGAACGCAAGGATCCCATCAAAGCCGCCAACATTCTTCTGCTAACCCCCGGAGCTTCGCAGATCTATTACGGGGACGAGACGGCAAGAAGCCTTGTTATTGAGGGAACTGAAGGGGATGCTACCCTCCGATCCTTTATGAATTGGGAGGAAATCGACTCCCTTCCCCGGACCAGGGAAATCCTGGAACACTGGCAAAAACTCGGGCAGTTCAGAAACCGGCATCCTGCCATTGGCGCCGGAAAACACAAGCGTTTGGGCAAACAGCCCTATGTCTTCAGCAGGACTTATATGAATGGGGAATTCAAGGACAAGGTAGCGGTTGGACTCAATTTGCCAACAGGGAAGAAATCACTATGGGTAAAGGGCTTTTATGGCGATGGCACCCG
>DATGCB010000140.1:0-5413 GCA_035312365.1 Eudoraea sp.
GGCCGTTGAAGCCGTAATTGTGCCTATGAGGCCCGAATTGTGCCAGCAAATAACCCCACCATGGTCTTCAACCTCTATATCATGGACAAAAGTACCCAGTTTGCTGATGAGTTTTTCCGGCTTACCAAAATACCAGTAGTATAAATCGATATAGTGGGAGGCTTGTTGTATGAATGGGCCTCCGCCATCAATTTTATAGGTTCCCCTATAAGCTGCCGAATCGTAGTAACTTTTATCCCGGTAATTTTTAACGGAGAGATCTACCGAAAATATTTTCCCAATTTTATTATCATGGATCAATTTCTTTACGATGGGATTATCCGAACTAAACCTTCTCTGATAGGCAACTCCGAGCTTTACGTGGTTTTTTTTACAGGCCTCAATCATATTATCGACGGCTTCCAGTGAAATGTCTATAGGTTTTTCACAGAGTACATGCTTGCCCAGATTTGCAGCTTCAATAGCACCCACATGATGATAACCGTTTGGGGTACATATGATGACGGCATCCCAATCAACGTCGATGTCTCCTAAAGTTGGAAAGGAGGGAAGTTGACTGAATTTTTCAGGGGCACCGGTTTTTTTGGACACGATACCGGTTACTTCGGCATCCGCTATGTTATGGATGGCGCTGACATAGGTATTTGCTATGTTCCCGCTTCCAATGATTACAAATTTAAGGGGTTCTTTGCTCACGATTGTTCTGTGTATTTTTTGAAGTTGTCAAGGATCGCCTGCCATCCGTTCCTTTGCCTATCTATGGGATTTTCGTTTTCCGGGTCAAAGCGTACCAGCAGGTTTGTCTTGTTTCCAAGGCCCCCGAATTTTACGATGGCCCTGCGTCCGTCCGCCTTTGTGTAGGTAAATGATTCTGCGGGTTTTACATCATCATACGTTGCCTCAAAGTCAAATCCGAAGCTTCCGTCTTTGGCTTCCATTCTTGCCGTGTATTTTCCACCGGGCCTTAGGTCGTTCTTTGCCATTGGGCAACACCAATCATCTGAGGCAAAATTCCATTTAGTAATATGTTCTGGCTCTGTGTAATACTCCCAAACTTTATTCAAATCTGCGGCAATGGTTGTTTGTACTGAAATTTTAGTCGTATGCATCGTTTTATTTATGGGCGTTATGACCGAACTATATCCATGGTGCATGGATGAAAATGGATTGCCGGGAGGTACTCCTGTTAAAAACGAGGTGTAAAGTACACAACGATTTTTGATTAAAAAAAAAAGATTCAGGGCCCTGGACCCTTCGATATTGTCAAAATGAGAAACGGAACATTTTTCAATATAGGCCTCCATTCCCTTTGGAATATAAGCCTGGTTCAAATTTTCTCCTGCGTGTGCCGCGATATCTTTTTCACTTTCCCATCGGGAAATCATTATAAACTCAAGGGGATTCCATTGCATCGGTCCTGCAATCTCAACGGAAATAAGACCGCAGTGATTCTTAACTGGGGAACCGATATTTCTTTGAATTTTTTTCAAACTCCGGATGATGTTCGGCAGGGACGGTTGCTTTTAAAATCCTTTTGATCATAGTGCTCCATATGGGGTTAGTGATTCCGCCCGGAACTATTTTTTACGGGTTGCTTTAAGAGCAACTCACCGGCTAATTCCGAAACCACGCACTCCTGGGTAATCTTGTTGTTTTTGAAACGACTGACGAGCATTTCATTCCAGGTAACCTTCTTGTGTAATGGAGGAATGCCCACAATACTCCTTATCCCCGGCATGGGCCACGTAATCTGCAGTGAAAACTTCATTAATAACGTCTAGCTTTCCCTGACCAATAAGTTCGTCATTGGCAAATTTAATTTGCTGCTCTTTACCAATCATATGATCTATTTAATATTTAACGAGCATACATCAAATGTTATGCATGTAAAGGGGGAGTTGCAAAAGGCCTTCAAGCACCTTTAACCCGCGCGTTAATTTATTTTCGCACCATGGCTTTCTCCATTACCCGGACAAAATTAGATATGAATTTTGTGGTATGTATTCCACCGGGATCCAGGGTGGGATCCAGGATGGTAATTTCAATGCCAATCCCTTTATCGCTCGATAACAACGGATATAGTAACTGATTTAATTCCGTATAGCTCAAACCATTTTTTTGCCGGCTGTCCACGGCCGGCATAATGTCATCATTCAATATATCAACATCTAAATGTATAAAAAAACCATCTAACTGATTTTGATCAATCATTTTTAAAAATTGTAAGGTGCAGGACCCGGGTCCGGCTTTCCGGAGCCTATTCAGATCAAAGTAGTTGATATCCGATTCCAGAATTTCATTTACAATCTTTGGGTCTAGCTCCCTGTTGCCAATACACCACACATTTTTCTCGCAGATATAGGGCTTAAGATGGTGGATGTTGGTTAATTTCTCATGGCCGTATCCCGTAACGATTGCCAGCTCCATAGCGGCAGCCGCTTTTGAACTTGAATTCTCCGGGGATACGTAATCGGTATGGCCATCCATAAAAAACAGGCCGTAATCACCTTTTAACCGCAACGCAATAGCGTTTCCGATCAAGATGCTGCAATCGCCGCCCAGGATAATGGCGAATTGGTGAGGTTCCATATGCCTGGCCAGTAGGTCTGCCTGCGATTTGGCATATGCAATTATTTTATCAGCATTCCTGACCCGTGATTCCTTATCCAGGGCTATTGCATAGGCGGGGGGTTGCAAAGTAAATACGCGGTAGGGGTTTACAAGTTTGTGAAAATGATATTTTCGGAGCCAATGAGGCAGTGTTTTAACCCCTGGTTCAAAGTCTTCATCCTTCTTTTTAAGGCCCAGATTTGAAGGGAATTCAAAGATGTAAATTGGTTTTCGATTCATTGTGATTCCTACATACGCAGGCCGGGTCTGAAATGCATGGGGAACAACCTGCGTTGATCACTGCACGTGCTTTCTACCCGAATGCTTATGATTAACATCAGCTTGCAGGTTATGGATAATGGCGCTAAAGACCTTTCAGTCTATCGGCATATAATCTATAGTTTTCTTCATCAAAGCATACAAATACAACTTTCTTAACCGTGTCTGATTGAAAATTAGTGACTGCCTCAATCGCAATTTTTGCTGCCTTGTCTTTCGGAAAACCGAATATACCGGTACTTATATTTGGAAACGCAATGGATTTCAAATGCGCTGTTTCTGCAAGTTTTAGTGAATTAATATAACAATCCTTCAGTTTTTCACCTTCCCTGGAAGTTCCACCGCTCCATATTGGCCCGACGGTATGAATCACTCTTTTGGCCTTCAGATTACCTGCGTTGGTGATCACTGCCTGGCCAACGCTGCACCCTCCCTGTTTCTTTCGTATTTCTATACATTCCTCCAGTATCTTCCCGCCTCCCGCTTTGTGGATCGCCCCGTCAACGCCTCCGCCACCCAAAAGGGATATATTTGCGGCATTGACGATAATGTCGATTTCAATTTTCGTGATGTCCCCTTTAAGAAGTTCAATATTCATCATGGTTATCAGGTCTTGCAGCCATTTGTCCCTTACAGATCGGGAAGGCGAGGGTTAGGCATTCCCTTTCCTGTCAATCACGGACCTTAAAGTTATTGATTTCAATTCACCTGAACTCGTTGCCGGCCATTTAATTTTGGCATTGCTGGTATGAGGCCATGGGGATCAACGGGGTGACCGGGCTGAATACATCAGACCCGGAGCGAGGCACGAAATCCACGGGCAGCATAGTATGACGGGGCACCATTGTGATACACAAATACTTTGCCGTATCGGTAATCCGCAAAGAGGGCACCGCCTAATCTTCGGATATCAGGAGGTGTTTTCAACCAGTTGGAGGTTTTTGTATCGAAATTTCCAAGTTGCTGCAATCCCCTGTATTGTTCTTCGGTCAAAAGTTCAATCCCCATGGCAGTTGCCATATCGATAGCGTTATTTTCAGGGCTGAATTTTTTCCTTGATTCCTGCCCCTCGCGGTCGTAACAGACGCTTCTCCGCCGTATCGGACTTTCTGCAGAACAATCATAAAAAACATATTCACCGGTTTTTTTATCGCAATTCACCACATCGGGTTCGCCCCCTGTTATTTCCATTTCATTTAGCGACCACAGTTTTTCGGGATTCCCTTCCAAAATTGCCTGTATTCCGGCCCATTCAAGACCTGGGTGACGGCTTTTGTTTTTCTCAAAACGGGCCTTTAAGGCATTGAGCAGTTCTCCCTGTTGTTCCGGTGACAGCTCTTTTTTATTTCCCTTTGATGCCATGTTTATGTTACCAGAGTTTAGCGTTACATTCGTTCGATTTAGGTCGGCGAACTGTTTTTATTTTTTTACTGTGATACTCATTGCAAATCCGCCACCTGGTGCTAACATTATATCCAATGTAGCATCTTTTGTAAGTGCAATATTTTCAATTTCATAGTCCTGAGGATTATCATTCCAATGTGCATTGGGACCATCTTTATAAATGGTTACATCATACGACCGACCCTCATCCAGGAAGTCGAAATTTATAGATGCCGTTCTTTTGTTTTCATCAGTAATGCCTCCAACAAACCAATTTCCCGTTTCCCTTTCCTCTCTGGCAATGGTGACATAATCGCCAACTTCTGCCTCCAATACCCTGGTTTGTTGCCAATCAACGCCAACTTCCGCTATAAATTGAAATGCCGGATGCACCTTACCGTCCGCCATATAGTGTTCGGGTAGATCACATGCCATTTGAATGGGGCTATAGATAACCACATATAATGCCAATTGATGGGCCAACGTTGTATTGACCTGATTGTCTTTTTTATATTCATCGAATTTAATATTGAAAACACCGGGGGTAAAATCAATAGGACCGGCTAACATTCTTGTAAAAGCGACAGTTGGCAAATGGCTGGGCGGATTGCCCCCGTCGAGGGCCCAGGCGTTAAATTCCTGCCCCCTTAATCCTTCCCTGGAGATGGCATTTGGATACGTTCTGCGTTTACCGGTGGCTTTGATAGGTTCGTGAGCGTTTACAGCTATTTTCTTTTTAGCGGTTTCTTCCAATACTTTTTGATAATGGTTTACCATCCATTGCCCGTGGTGGTACTCGCCTTTTGGAATTATTTTGCCAACATAACCTGTTTTAACTGAATTCATACCGTTCCTTTTCATGAACGTGTAGGCGACCTCCATTTGTTTTTCATAGGTTCTGGGTGCGGCCGATGTTTCGTGATGCATGATAACCTCAACCCCCCTGTCTTTTGCATAGCGCATGACTTCGTCAAAATCGTAATCGGCATAAGGAGTCATAAAGTCAAAAACACCTTCTCTGTCCTCCGTATTGATCCATTGATCCCAACCGGTGTTCCAGCCTTCAACCAAAAGTCCTTTTATCCCATTATCGGAGGCAAAATCGATATATTTTTTCGCGTTTTCTGTCGTGGCGCCATGT
>DATGCB010000141.1:0-5117 GCA_035312365.1 Eudoraea sp.
CGCCAGGGATAATACAAAGGTCAGTGCGTTTTTCATATGCCGGTTTTGTTTATATTTTCAATAGTACTGGTTATACCCTCGGGGTAGTGCGCTTCAAAAAAAGCGGCCACATTGCTGTTTTGCATGCAGCCAATATTTGAACTCATATTAGCCTAACCACTGTCCCCATGGGATTCTGCTCAAAACAAGTAACAGACCCAACCCGTAAAAAATGCCTATGGTCTTAAATTTCCTTTTCGCTTCCATAAGCTTTTTGTGCCTGGACCAGCCAATAGTGATCAGCGCTATGGCGACCATATTGACGAAAGGATGTTCCACCGCTAAAAGCCGCGCCGCTGAATTCAGGCCGCCCATTCCAAATTCCTGAATAGCCCGGAGCCCATTGGCAGACACAAAATAAAGCATCAGCCCCAATAGTAACTGAATATGGCAGAGAATGAGCGTAAAAAGGCTTATCCGGAGATCTTTTTCCATAGTGAACATCCTGTTGGACGCCAGTCCGGTAATGGCATTGGCTACCGCAATAAAAAGAAGGGCCAAAACCACATAGGCCAGATAGGAATGTACGTTTTGCAGGATTTCCATGTTGCGTTTTTATTGACTCGCTAAAAGTAACAATTTTTTGGTGACAAAAAACCCCGCATCACAGCGGGGTTCAAGATCAGGTTGTTCATGTGACTAAAAAGTATACCTCAGGGATACGTTCCAGGTCCTGCCCAAACCGAAATAGCCAAAATTAGAGGTATTGATCCCTTGATAAGTATCATCACCGGCTTGCACGAAATTAGCTGAAGTAAGTTCAGATATATAAATCTTATGAAGTGCATTGTTCACATTTAATCTTACCAATACATCATTTTGTCCAAATGGCAACTTGTAGGTAGCTCCCAAATCAAGAATTCCAAAACTTGGCAATTCAAGATTGTCCTTAACCGCGCCCACACTGGCATATAATTTATCGTAGAACCTGTAATCAGCGTCCGCAGAAAACCGGTCGGTAAATTTATAATCCGTTCCAAGGCCATATGTGAATTGGGCCGCATCACCTACTTTACCCCCGTCCACATCTACGGCATCTTCGCTGAGGATATTTCTATTCTCATCCGAAACCCTTGTAATTGACTCTCCTTTATATTCCCAATTCCCGACGGATAAGAAGCCTCTCAGGCTGAAGTTTGTGTCTATCTTTGATTTAAAATCAATCTCAACTCCGGAATGCAGTTGTTCAACCCCAAAATTTGAGGTAAACTGTTGTTCGTCATTAACGGTTGTGGACGAGGTAACCACTCTGTCTTTCCAGGAAGTTCTGTACAGGTTCAGGTTCGCCGAAAATCCGTTTAACCGCAGTGAGTAACCAGCCTCCAGGCCAAATATTTTTTCATTTTCAGTCAAAGGATTTACCTCATTGCCAAAGTTCAGATAAATATTATCATGGTATGGCTGTCTTGAATAATATCCGGTATTGAAGTAGATTGAATTCTGGTAATCGATATTAAAGCTGGTTCCGGCTTTCATGTTATATCCGAAATTATTAACCTTTTCCGATTCTTCGTTTGCTTCGTCATACTGATACCGGTCCCAGCGGATGTGGGATTGATCGGAAATTGAACCTTGAAAGAATACCGAAAAACCATCCTTGGCATACTCAATTTGAGAAAACAAACCGCTATAGTTAATGCGTTCATCATAATCCCATGCATATCGCTCACTTTCATCCGCATATTTTCCAACGGCACTCCAGGGATTGGCATTATAAACGGCAGAAATTTGATTTCCTCCCGGGAATCTTACATTGAAATTATCCTGAAAATAATCTGCCCCCAAAAGGTCGATTATTTGTCTGAAGTGAGTTCCTTTGTACGACCTGAGGTCAAACCCCACATTCCAGTCCAGATTTTCCGAGATTTCATAGTTATAGTTCGACACTATTCCAAACCAGGCGTGATTGTTTGCCGAAGCCCTCAGGGCATAAGTGGCCGAACCATCTACACTGTTTTGATTGTTATTTTGAATGGCATTCCAGTTTACATACCCATCAGCAGTTCGTACTCTGCTGCCCACGTTACCTGTCCCACCGCCCCGGCCCCAGGACGCGTATAATACGGTGGATAATTGAGACCTGTCACTGATGTTGAAATCCCAGTTGATGTTTGCAACAGGTTTGTGATAATAATTTCTTCTTTCCGTTAGGTATTCATCATTCAGATAACCGTAATTGTTATTGTATTTTCTGCCATAAGTAAGATAGTCTGAAATCCGCTTTGTAAAATTCTGATCGTGCCATTGGGGAGCTCCTGTAATCAAAAAGTTAAAATTATGCTGGTCATTTGGCTTATACCCCAATGATATGAAATAATTCTGCCCCTGGCCCCTGGTGCCGTCATTATAGCCATTACCCTGCCAGTGACTAAGCATAACACTTGCACCAAAGCCTTTCTCCCCAAGTCCGCTATTGTAGGCCATGGTTCCTTTATAATAACTGTCGTTAGCCATGTGATATGAGGCAAATCCTCCTTCACTCAGTTCTGTTGCCTTGGTTACAAAATTTACTGTTCCCCCAACCGAGGATATGGCCAATTTTGAAGATCCCAGACCCCTTTGAATTTGAATTCCATTCGCAATATCGGACATTCCAGACCAGTTGGACCAGTACATAAGACCATCTTCCATTCCATTAATAGGTTGTCCGTTCAACAAGAATGCTGTATTATCCTGGCCAAATCCCCTGACAGCCATACGAGAATCTCCATAGCCGCCGGCTTGTCCTGCGACATATACGGAAGGTGTATTTACGAGGGTCATGGTAACATCCTGGGTTCCTATTTTTTCCTGAATTACCGATGCAGGAATCGTAGATACGGCTATAGGCGTTTGCCGGTCCCTCGCGAGGTCAATGATTCCTGTCCCAACGACAACAACCCCTTCCAGTTCTTCCGCATCCGGCTGCAGGGAAATGGTTCCCAAATCACCGGGGCTCGAAAAACTTATTCGTTGTGTGACAAACCCTATGTAGGAAATTACCAGAGTTCCTGAGTTTGTTCCAACGGTGATGGTAAAGTTCCCGTCAAAATCAGTTGTGGTACCGTTCTTTGTTCCCTGTTCCACAATATTGGCCCCAGGAAGTGGGCCACTCAATTCACTGTCCGTTACTTTCCCGGTGATTGTTCCTTGTGAAAACGCCATAGCCATACATAAAAATGCGGCCATTACTAAGTATCCTTTTTTCATTTTGATAGTGTTATTTAGTTCTTGATTTCCTGATACAAAAGTGCTGTAAATTGAGCACTTGCGCTTTAAGGGAATGTTAAATTAGTCTTAGCTAATTTAACATAAATTTGGCTAAAAAGTAATGGAAAATATGAAGTTTTCGGGCAATTTGGGACATTGTTAAAAATTCACTTCAATTCTTAAAATGTCGTAAGAGGTTCAATGTTGAACCATCGTGATTGCCAATACCCTGGCCCTGTATATCTTTTAGGGTGGCCGTGGCGAGTTGTTTGCCGAGTTCTACTCCCCATTGGTCATAGCTAAAGATGTTCCAGACCACCCCCTGAACGAAGATCTTGTGTTCATACAGTGCTATGAGTGCCCCAAGGCTATAAGGGGTAAGTCGGTTGATTAATATTGAATTCGTCGGTTTGTTACCATCAAAAACTTTAAAAGGGGTCAAAGCATTCAGATCGTTTTCCGGGACTTCCTGATCCCTGAGTTCTCTTCTGACCGCTTCCTCGGTTTTTCCGTTCATTAATGCCTCTGTCTGGGCAAAGAAATTAGCCATGAGCTTATGGTGATGATCCTCATCACCGTGTAAAGATCTTACAAATCCTATAAAATCAGCAGGAATCAATTTGGTTCCCTGGTGGATCAATTGAAAAAAGGCATGTTGGGAATTGGTTCCCGGTTCCCCCCAGATGATGGTTCCTGTTTGGTAATTTACAGGTTTACCGTCCCTGTCCACGCTCTTGCCGTTACTCTCCATGATGCCTTGCTGCAAGTAGGCCGAAAATCTATGGAGGTATTGCGAATAGGGGATTACAGCTTCGGTCTCGGCCCCGAAAAAATTATTATACCAAATACTCAGAAGTCCCAGGATTACCGGAATGTTATCCTCAAACCGGGCTGTTTTGAAATGTTCGTCCATGGCATTCGCACCTGCCAACAGTTCTTCAAATTTTTCATATCCAACGGCCAGTGCAATAGAAAGTCCCACAGCACTCCAGAGAGAAAACCTGCCTCCAACCCAGTCCCACATCGGGAAAACATTGGCCTGGTCAATTCCAAATTCCTCAATCCTGGCGGTATTCGTGGAAACCGCTGCGAAGTGCCGGGCCACATCCTTCTGGGAGGCATGGGTTAAAAACCATTTTTTAATGGTCGTGGCATTGCTCAGCGTTTCCTGGGTGGTAAATGTTTTGGAGACCACGACGAACAGGGTGGTTTCGGGATCCAGCTCCTTCAGCACCTCGTGGACATGATCGCCATCGATATTGCTGACAAAAAATGTTTTTAATTGATTTTTATAAAACCTTAAAGCCTCCGTGACCATGGCAGGGCCCAGATCGGAACCTCCGATCCCGATGTTCACCACCGTTGAAAAAGGCTTCCCGGTATATCCTGTCTTTTTCCCCGAAATCACCGCCTTACAAAAATCCCGGATCTTATCTCTAACGTCGTAAATTTCAGGGATTACATTGATGCCATCGACTAAAATTGTGTCCCGTTTACCGGCTCGCAGCGCAGTATGAAGGACAGCACGGCCTTCGGTTTGATTGATGATATCCCCACCAAAGTATTTTGCGATTGCATCCCCAAGATGTACCTCGTCTGCCAGGGCAAGTAAAAGGGAACGTGTTTTTTCCGTAATAAGGTTTTTGGAATAATCCACCAAAAAATCATTCCATTCGAGCGTGAACGTTGTGGCCCTGTCTTTATCCGCTACAAATAGTTCTTTAAGGTGTAATTCTTTTGATTCTTTGTAGTGTTCTTCGAGTTTTTTCCAGGCTTGGGTCGTTGTTGGGTCGGTGTTCTCTAACGGCATTCTAAGGGTTGAAAGTTATCAATTCTTCGGTGGGTTGTTGCTGAAATTCAATACAATCGAGCTGTTTTTTCTTTGGATC
>DATGCB010000142.1:0-4489 GCA_035312365.1 Eudoraea sp.
GACGCCTTTTCCCATAAATGCAGTTCCGCCATCCCTGAGTTCCACGGCTTCGTGCTCCCCTGTGGAAGCGCCCGAAGGCACCGCTGCCCTACCCATTACCCCATTTTCGGTAAGGACGTCGACCTCTACGGTAGGATTGCCCCTTGAATCAAAAATCTGCCTTGCGTGTATATCTAGTATGATACTCATTTGTTATTATTTTGGTTTAGACGGGCCAAAGCCTGCCCGGATGGTTACCTCATAAAGTTGGATACAAGTCAGGGCCCTGAAAATACACCCTGGACAAAGATACGAAAGCGCGTATTTGTTCCCTTGTAATTTATTGAATAAGCGAATGAAATTAACAATTCCTTAAACAACAGCGGAATTATTAACACTTGCCCTGATCATTTCAAAAAACTGGTCAAAGAGATAATCGGCATCATGGGGTCCGGGACTTGCCTCCGGGTGGTACTGCACGGAGAATACATTTTTATCTTTCATACGTATCCCGGCTACCGTTTTATCATTTAAATGTACATGTGTTATTTTTAGATCGGTATTTGCCTCGGTCTCCTCCCTGTTAATTGCAAAACCGTGATTCTGTGATGTAATTTCACCTTTCCCCGTTTCCAGGTTCATTACAGGATGGTTAATTCCCCTGTGTCCGTTATACATTTTATAGGTCGAAACACCATTGGCCAGGGCGATCACCTGGTGCCCCAGGCAAATTCCAAACAGGGGTTTGTCTTCAGCTATGATCTTTTTTGCGGTATGGATGGTCTCCTTCAGGGGTTCGGGATCCCCCGGGCCATTGGAAATAAAATAGCCATCAGGCTGACATGCACTCATCTCTTCGAACGTGGCATCATAAGGGAACACTTTGATATAAGCGTCCCTTTTGGCCAGATTTCGCAGGATGTTTCTCTTTATCCCTATATCCAGGGCAGCAATTTTATAGGTAGCATCTTCATCACCATAGAAATAGGGTTCGGATGTGGAAACCTTGGAGGCTAGCTCCAGACCTTCCATTCCGGGTACTTCCTTCAGGAGGGTTTTTAAATGATGTATGTTATTAACTTCCGTTGACATTATGGCGTTCATGGCCCCGTGATCACGGATATAACTTACCAGGGCCCGTGTATCAACATCGGAAATGGCAAAAAGCTGGCTTTTTCCAAGAAAATCAAAAAGGCTCGAATCGGCATTTGGCCTGGAATAGTGGTAACTGAAATTCTTGCAAATTAGCCCGGAGATCTTCACTGTCCCCGATTCGGTTTCTTCCTCTGCAGCCCCATAGTTTCCAATATGTGCATTGGTAGTGACCATCAGTTGTCCAAAATAGGAGGGATCTGTAAATATCTCCTGGTATCCGGTCATTCCGGTATTAAAACAAACTTCTCCAACGGCTGTCCCTTCTTTATCCCCCACGGCTTTCCCATAAAAAATGGTGCCATCTGCCAACAATAACACTGCTTTTCTTTTGGCTTGATATTTCACTTGCTTACCTTTTTAACGGATCCCTTAATTCCAAATAGATCTGATTCCCTTAATTTTTCTTGCTTCCAGCAAATATAAAATACAAATACTATTGTATGCCATTATCTGCCCGATAAATTAATCAAACCATATTTTCATCCCTGCAGGAACGGCCCCACTCCCCATTTTACAGGGATCGCAAAAAAAAACCCGCCAAAAGGGCGGGATCATTTTATTCTTCCGAATCATCTGCTATGGCTGCTGCCTCGGCCGTACTTTCGGCGTCTGCTTTGGTATCAGCTACGGCAACAGGTGGCACTTCCGTTTTCCTGGTTCCACCCCGCCGGCTTCTTCTGGTCGATTTCTTCTTGGGTTTGCCCGCATTGTACAATTCATTGAAATCAACAAGCTCTATCATGGCCATATCCGCATTGTCCCCAAGGCGGTTGCCCAATTTAATGATTCTGGTATATCCCCCTGCTCTGTCGCCAACTTTCTCGGAAACATTGCCGAATAATTCCGTAACCGCGTATTTGTCTCTCAAATTCTTGAAAACAATCCGCCGGTTATGGGTGCCTTTTTCCGCACTCTGGTTATTCTCTGCCTTGGACTTTGTGATTAGTGGCTCAATGAATACCTTTAAAGCCTTGGCTTTGGCAACCGTAGTGTTTATCCTTTTATGTTCAATCAGAGAACAGGCCATATTCGCCAGCATTGACTTCCTATGCGCCGTTTTTCTACTTAAATGATTGACTTTCTTCCCGTGTCTCATCGTTCTTTACTATAAATCCTACCAGTGATCAGGACAATGCTGATCCATAAGGAGCATTAATCTTTATCTAATTTATATTTTGACAGGTCCATTCCAAAATTAAGACCTTTATTAATGACCAGTTCCTCTAATTCGGTCAATGATTTTTTACCAAAATTCCTGAACTTCATCAAATCGTTCTTATTAAAGGATACAAGGTCCCCCAATGTATCTACTTCGGCCGCCTTTAAACAATTCAGGGCACGTACGGAAAGGTCCATATCCACCAATTTGGTTTTCAGAAGCTGCCGCATGTGCAGGGACTCCTCATCATAGGTCTCGGTCTGGGCAATCTCATCGGCTTCCAGCGTAATGCGTTCATCTGAGAAGAGCATGAAATGGTGGATCAACACTTTCGCTGCTTCCGTAAGGGCATTCTTTGGGTGGATAGAGCCATCGGTAACAATTTCGAAAACCAACTTTTCATAATCCGTCTTTTGTTCCACCCGGAAGTTTTCAATGCTGTATTTAACATTTTTTACGGGCGTAAAAATGGAATCAACGGCAATACTTCCCAAAGGGGCGTTTGATTTTTTATTTTCCTCCGCAGGTACATACCCCCGTCCTTTTTCAATAATTATTTCCATGTTAATACTTACTTTGGGATCCATTTTACAAATCACCAAATCAGGATTTAATACCTGGTAACCGGAAATGTATTTCTGAAAATCGCCCGCCGTAAGCTGGTCCTTACCACTGACAGATATTGAAACGGTTTCTTCGTTTACATCATCAATCTGCCGTTTAAACCTTACTTGCTTCAGGTTCAGGATAATCTCAGTAACATCTTCAACCACACCTTCGATGACCGAAAACTCATGCTCTACCTTATCTATTCTGACAGAAGTAATTGCGAATCCTTCCAAAGATGAAAGCAAAACTCTTCTAAGTGCGTTCCCAACAGTCAATCCATAACCAGGTTCCAAAGGGCGAAATTCGAATTTCCCTTCGAAATCTGAGGAATCAATCATTATAACTTTATCGGGTTTCTGAAAATTAAATAATGCCATAGTCTGGATCTGTGTTGTTTATTTAGAGTATAACTCGACGATTAATTGTTCTTTGATATTTTCCGGGATCTGAATTCGCTCTGGTACAGCAACAAAAGTTCCTTCCTTTTTTTCGTTGTTCCAGGTAATCCATTCGTAGACACTGCTGTTTGCGCTCAGGGAGTCCTGAATGGTCTGCAGGGACTTGGATTTTTCCCGGACCCCGACAACATCCCCGGCCTTCAATGTATATGAGGGAATATTAACCAATTCCCCGTTGATGGTAATATGCCTGTGGGAAACCAATTGCCTGGCACCCCTTCTGGAATTGGACAATCCCATCCTGTAAACGACATTGTCTAATCTGCTTTCGCATAATTGAAGTAATATTTCACCCGTTACGCCCTCTTTTCTTTTGGCATTTGCAAAAAGGTTGCGAAATTGTTTTTCCAAAATACCATAGGTGTATTTGGCTTTCTGTTTTTCCATTAACTGAACGGCGTATTCCGACTTTTTACCACGGCGCCTGTTGTTACCGTGTTGCCCCGGAGGGTAGTTTTTTTTCTCGAATGACTTATCGTCACCGAAGATCGGTTCGCCGAATTTACGGGCGATTTTAGTTTTTGGTCCTGTATATCTTGCCATTTTCTTTAAATTAGGAAATGTGATTATGAATTAAGGCTTATCCTTCGATAATCGTAATTGCGTTTCCAGTGAAATTTTCGCCGGTTCCGGCGCTATGATTATTACTATTAAACTCTTCTTCTTTTGGGAGGTCTGCATCCGTTATGCGGTAATGGGGTAACATCGATGATCTCTGCCACTTCAATTCCTGAGTTGTGGATGGAACGAATTGCTGATTCCCTTCCATTACCCGGACCTTTAACGTACACCTTTACTTTTCTCAAACCTGCTTCATGTGCAATTTTTGAACATTCCTCCGCAGCGATCTGGGCGGCATAGGGGGTATTCTTTTTTGAACCCCTAAACCCCATTTTCCCGGCGGATGACCAGGAAATAACGTCGCCTTTTTTGTTGGTCAAAGAAATAATAATGTTATTGAAAGAAGCGGTTATATGGGCTTCACCCACAGATTCCACAATAACCTTGCGTTTTCTTGCCGCCTTTGTGCCTGTTTTTGCCATAAGTTTTAGTATTGAGTATTGAGTGTTGAGTGTTTAGGACTTTAATTCCGCGCGCTAAACCTTTTAGACTTAATACTGCGTACTTC
>DATGCB010000143.1:0-5037 GCA_035312365.1 Eudoraea sp.
TGTTGGCTGTGGCCGGATAGGCAACAGGCATGCGGGACACATTAAAAATAATGGGAAGCTGCTGGCCGTCTGTGACACGGACGAAGCAAGGGCAAAAGCGCTTGCTGATGAGAGCGGGGCAAATGCCTATACGGATATTGGCGAGATGCTGCAGAAGGAGTCCGAAATTGACCTGGTTGCAATTTGCTCCCCGAATGGACTCCACGCAGAGCATGCTATAAAGTCATTAAAGTCGGGTTTCCATGTGTTATGCGAAAAACCCATGGCGATAAGCGTGCATGATTGCGGGGAAATGATCAAAACGGCCGAAGATTCCAACCGGCGGCTGATGATCGTTAAACAAAACAGGTTTAACCCGCCCGTGGAAGCAGCAAAAAAATTGTTGAAAGAGGGTAGTTTAGGGAAGGTTTTATCCATTCAATTGAATTGTTTCTGGAATAGAAATGAAGACTATTACAAGAATTCCTGGAAGGGAACACTCGACATGGACGGAGGAACCCTGTACACCCAATTCAGCCATTTTATCGATCTGCTGTATTGGATGATTGGCGATATAAAGGAGGTGGAAGCCTATGGCGGTAATTTTAATCACCAGAATATCACAGAGTTTGATGACAATGGAGTTATTATCCTTAAATTTTACAACGGGGCTATAGGCACCATTAGCTATTCCGTAAATTCATACGGAAAGAATATGGAGGGATCCCTTACTATTTTTGGCACCAAAGGCACCTTAAAGATTGGGGGTCAGTATTTAAATGAATTGGAATACCAGAATATTGAAGGAGTGAAGATCGAAAACCTGCCACAGGGGAATACCGCAAACAACTACGGGCAATACCAGGGGTCTATGTCGAATCACGACCTGGTCTATAAAAATGTGGTCGAGGTGCTGACAGAAGGGGGTGTCATTGCCACCAACGGCTTTGAAGGCTTAAAAACCGTTGAAATTATAGCCAGGATATATAATAAGATGAAAGGAAGGTTCCAAAATGCCTGAGGAATATACTAGCGGCATTGTCAACGTAAATTTCGGCGCCAACGTCAAGGTTGTTCAGCCCGTAAACCTTTATGGGTGTGACATCGGGGACGATTGTTTTATTGGCCCTTTTGTTGAAATTCAGAAAAATGTGACGATAGGGAACCAAACCAGAGTGCAATCACATTCGTTTGTCTGCGAATTAGTGACTATCGGGAGCGATTGTTTTATAGGACATGGTGTGATGTTTATCAATGATCTCTTCCGGGAAGGAAAGCCGGCCGGGGGGGATGTATCCCAATGGAAATCCACAAGCATTGGCAACGGGGTATCCATTGGTTCCAACGCCACCATATTGCCGGTAAAAATATGTGATCATGTGGTGATCGGTGCCGGTTCAGTGGTCACAAAGGACATCACCCAACCGGGGGTATACGCGGGGAACCCCGCTAAAAAAATCAAATAAGAATGGTAAAATTCCTGGATCTGCAACGGCAGTACAGCACGATAAGCTCAGAAATCGATCAGGCAATCAAAAAGGTGATCGGTCAGTCTGCCTTTATCGGGGGAAAGGAAATCAAAGATTTTGAAGGCGCATTTGCCGCTTTTCAAAATGCTGAATATTGCGTGGGGCTGGCCAATGGTACGGATGCCCTGGAAATCGCTATTGAAGCATTGGATCTTCCCCCAAAATCTGAAATCATTGTCCCGGCCAATAGTTTTATCTCCAGTTCAGAAGCCGTAACCAGGTTGGGGCACAGGGTAGTTTTTTGTGATTGCGACAAACACAACTATACCATCTCATTACAAAGTTTAAAACAGAAGATTACACCGCAAACAAAGGCTGTAATTGCAGTGCATTTATACGGCCATCCCTGTGATATGGATGGGATTATGAAAATTTCGGAAGCACATGATTTAAGAGTAATTGAAGATTGTGCACAGGCACACGGGGCCGAATTCAGGGGAAAAAGGATTGGCGCAATTGGCCATATAGGGACGTTTAGTTTTTACCCCGGCAAAAATTTAGGAGCCTATGGGGATGCCGGCGCCATACTTACCAATGATTTTGAAGTGGCTAAAAAATGCCGGATGATCGCGAATCACGGCAGGATTGAAAAGTACAACCATGTCTTTGAGGGGCGCAACAGCAGGCTCGACAATCTTCAGGCAGCCATATTAAATGTAAAACTTAAATATATTGAGGACTGGACCAGGCAACGCATTGCCATTGCCGATTATTACCTGACGAGGCTAAAGGAGATTGGCCAGGTAGTGTTGCCAAAAAGGGAATCGTGGGCAAGGCAGGTATATCACCTGTTTGTGATCAGGACCCGGGACAGGGATGATTTAAAACGCTATTTGCAGGAAAAAAAGATACAAACCGGTATTCATTACCCCATTGCACTTCCCAAGCTCGAGGCGTACGCCTACACGGGTCAGGGATCCGAAGATTTTTTCGCAAACAAATCGGATGTGGAACTGCTGAGCCTGCCCATCGGAGAACATATGTCGCTTCAGGACGCGGAACAGGTGGTGCTCGCAATCAGGGGATATTACGGCACAAAATGAAGTACGACGTTACGATCATAGGTGCCGGGATCGTAGGCCTTTCCGTAGGGTATAACCTTATCCGGGAGCGCCCGGGACTATCCATTGCCATCCTCGACAAGGAGCATGAGGTGGCCTTTCATCAGACCGGCCGCAACAGTGGTGTCATTCACTCCGGGATCTACTATAAACCGGGAAGTTCCAAAGCGGTTAATTGTAAGAAGGGATACGATCTAATGCTCGATTTTTGCAGGAAGGAGGGGATTGAACATGAGATATGTGGGAAGCTTATTGTGGCAAGTACGGAAGAAGAGGAAGACAAGCTTATGGGCATTTATAGAAGAGGGCTTGAAAACGGCCTGGATGGGCTTGAAATTCTGAATGAAAGCGAGTTAAAGGACGTGGAACCGCATGTCAGGGGCACAAAAGGCATCCGGGTTCCACAGGCTGGTATCGTTGATTACAAACAGGTTGCCATCAGGCTAAAAGAACTTCTGCAAGACTCCGGGGGACATTTTTACCTGGGAAACAAAGTGAAAAAGATCTCCCGGCAAAATGGACTTTACCTGATAAACGGAGAAAATGCTGCCCTGGAAACCAGGTTTCTGGTGAATTGTGCCGGGCTGTATTCGGACAAGATCGCCATAATGAATGGGATAAAGTTAGCGGCCAGAATCATCCCTTTCCGCGGGGAGTATTATCTGCTCCGGGAGGAAAGGAAATATTTGGTGAAAAACCTTATTTATCCGGTACCGGATCCCGCTTTTCCCTTCCTGGGGGTCCATTTTACACGCAGGATAAACGGTTCCATTGATGCAGGCCCTAATGCTGTGCTCGCTTTTAAAAGGGAAGGGTATACAAAACGTGAATTTAAAATGGATGAATTCCTTGAAAGTGTAACTTATCCGGGATTTTTAAAAGTGGCAGTGAAATACTGGAAGGTGGGGATGTATGAAATGTACCGGTCGTTTTCTAAAAAGGCCTTTGTCAAAGCCCTTCAAAAGCTGATCCCCGAAATTGAGGAAGGAGACCTGATTGCCGGCGGATCCGGGGTAAGGGCCCAGCTGTGCGGGCGAAATGGCAAACTGGTGGATGACTTTATGATCAAATATGCTGAAAATTCGGTCCATGTAATCAATGCACCTTCACCGGCCGCTACCTCAGCACTGCAGATCGGGAAATTAATTACGGAAAAAATGCTACTCAAGGGATCATGAAGAAAGTTTGGATCATAAATCAGTATATTACAACCCCTGAAATAGAAGGGGATGGTTACCGGCATTATTATATTGCCAAACACCTGAAAGAGCAACGGTCCAAGTTTAAATTATTTTTGATCACCTCCTCCTTTGCCCATGCCCCCTACCGGCACAACAAATTCAGGGGGCTTTATAAATACGTGAACAAAGGGATCCCCACGCTGATATTAAAAGGTAATAAATATGGAGATTCAGACGGCTTCGGCAGGATGATCAATTGGATTGTCTATTGTGTGGTACTGTGCATCCTTCCCTTTATTTCGCGCAGGAAACTACCTAAACCAGACATCATCGTCCTCTCCTCCATTCCCCTGCTGCCTATTGTCAATATCGTTTTTTTTAAATTGCTCTATCCCAGATGTAAATTTATTTTTGAGATCAGGGATATCTGGCCCCTGTCAGCCATAGAACTGGGGAACTATTCAGAAAAGAACTTTTTTATTAAAGTACTTCAATACCTGGAAAAACTGGCGTATAAAAAAGCAGACCTGATCATATCGGTGGTACCAAAAGCGGATATACACATCAGGGAGGTCCTGGGACATGATCATTTTGTGTTTCGATGGATTACCAACGGGTTTGAAATTCCCGGCAACAAAGGATCAATAGGTGAGGCATCATCCAAAAATGAATTCGATTTCCCTGCTGACACATTTAAAATTGGTTATGCAGGCTCTCTGGTCCTGGCAAATCCCCTGGACACGGTGATCAGGGTCGTCGGGGACCTTGAAGCTAAAAATATTCACCTCTATATCCTGGGTGATGGTCCGGAAAGGAAGCGATATGAAAAATTGTCGGAGGGTTTTAAGAATATTCACTTCCTGGGCAGGGTACCTAAGATCATGGTGGACGAGTTTAATGCGAAGATGGATGTACTCTTTATGGGCAAGGGGACCAATAGGACCAACCTATACAATTATGGTACTTCCCAGCTTAAGACCTTCGATTATTTCTATGCAAAAAAACCTATTATCCAGGCGCTAAGCTCAGATGAAAACCCCGTAACCTATGCCAGGGCGGGATATGTTGTGCCACCTGAGGATGAGCATATGATGCGGGAGAAAATTGAATATTTCCAGAATTTATCCGAAGATGAGCGGGCCGCCTATGGGATCCGGGGATACGATTATCTTCTGGCGAACTGTACCTATGATCACATTACGGCACTTTATGAAAGCGCGTTTAAGACGGTCTTGTCTGCATAGTAGTAATGAAGAATTGTAAATAAGGGAAAGAAAACTTTTGGAG
>DATGCB010000144.1:0-12524 GCA_035312365.1 Eudoraea sp.
CTGTTACCATCCCGGTTTCAGCCTCTGTGTCGTTACCCCCTGTTTTCTTGTTTTCTTTGCAGGACAGCACAAGTGTCAGCATCATAATAAGCCCCAATAAGGTACTCTTTTTAATTTTATTTTTTAATGTCATTTCAATGAGGAGTTGGTTGAATTTTAATAATATAGATGTACTACAACGTTATAGTTAATTGCGCTCTTGGAAGTATCGCGTTTAAATGTAGAAAATTAATTTTATATTTAATAAATTTAGAGAATAAACAATTTGATACATGAGCAAATTTTATTACAATGAACAACAGGAATCCTACGACGCGATTGTAGTTGGGACTGGGATCAGTGGAGGATGGGCTGCCAAGGAATTATGTGAGAATGGCCTAAAGACATTGATCCTTGAACGTGGCAGAATGGTAAAGCACATAGAGGACTACCCCACCGCCAATATGGATGACTGGGATTTTCCAAACGGAGGGGAACCCACCAGGGAAGATCTTGCCAAACAGCCTAAGCAAAGCAGAACAGGGTATACTACCAAAGCTGCCAGTGCGATGTGGTTTGTAAATGACCTTGAACACCCTTACAATGAAATAAAGCGTTTTGACTGGATGAGGGGCTATCACGTAGGAGGACGATCACTGCAGTGGGGACGCCACAGTTACCGGTGGAGCGACATCGATTTTGGGGCCAACCAGCGAGACGGTATTGCCGTAGACTGGCCGGTACGTTACAAGGAGATTGCACCCTGGTACGACAAGGTGGAATCCTATATTGGAGTAACAGGGGAGCTTCTGGGTTTGCCGCAGCTACCAGACGGGCAGTTTGAACCGATGATGGAATTGAATTGTGTGGAGCAGCACGTTCGGGAGAAAGTTGCGGAGAACTTCGACGGCCGTGTAGTTACGGTAGGACGAGTGGCACATATTAACAGCGATAAAAAGTTTGATGGCCGTACCCGTTGCCAATATCGGAACCGTTGTATCCGCGGATGTCCTTTTGGCGCCTATTTTAGCAGTCTTTCTTCTACCCTGCCAGCCGCTGAACAAACCGGGAATCTGACGCTCAGACCGGATTCAATAGTACACGAGGTCATGTATGACCCGGATACAAAGCGGGCCACCGGTGTTAAGGTCATAGACCGGGTTACTAAGGAAACCCATGAATTTAAGGCCAAGGTAATCTTCCTGTGTGCCTCTGCCATAGCGTCCACATCCATACTGATGCAGTCTAAATCTGACCGCTTCCCCAACGGGATGGGAAATGATTCGGATCAATTGGGCCGAAATATTATGGACCACCATTTAGGGGTAGGTGCCTCAGGCAAATTCGACGGTTTCGAAGATAAATACTACAAAGGACGCAAGCCTGGTGGTATCTATATACCCCGCTTCAGGAATATAGGAGAGGATTCCAAGAGAACAGATTACATAAGAGGCTTTGGCTACCAGGGAGGAGCCGGAAGAGGTAATTGGGAAGATACGATTGCGGAACTGTCTTATGGCAAGGAACTTAAAGATGCCCTTCTTAAACCCGGAGGCTGGACCATGGGTATGGGTGGTTTTGGTGAGGTACTTCCTTATGAAGATAACCGGATGACCCTGGATTACGACCAACTTGACGGCTGGGGTTTACCTACCGTTACTTTTGACGCTGAATTCAAGGAAAACGAATGGGCTATGCGTAAAGATATGATGGAATCGGCCGTGGAGATGCTTACCAAAGCCGGTTTGCGCGACGTTGAGCCCTTTGACCGGCCCGGAGCTTTAGGACTTGGGATTCACGAAATGGGTACGGCGAGAATGGGAAGAAATCGAAAGACTTCCGTTCTCAATGGCAATAATCAGGTACACGACGTTCCTAACGTATATGTTACAGACGGGGCATTTATGACCTCCGCCGCCTGTGTCAACCCATCATTAACCTATATGGCATTTACTGCCAGGGCTGCCAACCATGCGGCTGAACAACTAAAAAAAGGAATATTGTAATGGATAGAAGAATCGCATTAAAAAATATGGGCCTGGCGCTGGGATATACGGTTGCAACACCCACATTGATCAGTATTGTACAAAGTTGTCAAAGCGAAAAAGCGCTGGAGTGGACCCCGGATTTCTTTTCCAGGGAAGAGGGTTCCGTTGTAACGCACCTGGTAGACATTATTCTGCCCAAAACCGATACTCCATCGGCCACCGAAGTGCAGGTAAACCTCTTTATTGATAAATTTGCGGATCAGGTACTGGAAAAAGAGCAGCAGGATTTTGTAAAAATGGCCATCGGAAAATTTATTGAAAAGGCTTTGATGGATTCGGGCAAGGAAAATGCAGGGGACCTGGACCCCCGGGATCTGGAACCCGTATTGTCTGAAGCCCTGAAAAACACCAAGGAGGAGGAAGTCAAGATGTTTGAAAGTATCACCAGTTACCAGGAAGCGGTAGCCGAAGGAAAAGCGGCACAACTGGATGATAATATTTCCCGTTTCGCCTTTGCCAGTAATTTAAGGGGCATGACTATTTGGGGATATAAGACTTCTGAGTATATTGGAGAGAACGTCCTGGCTTACCTGCCGGTGCCAGGAGAATACATCCCCTGTGGGGACGTTGACGAATTAACGGGAGGTAAGGCGTGGTCAATTTAAATTGCCATTCTTGAAAAGAAGAAATTTTATTCAAAAAACCGCGCTTTCCGCGGGTGCAATTTCGTTGGGCACTACCCCCGCCTTAGGTGCATTCCGTTCATTGCACCCCTTCCAGCATCCATTCAACCTAAAGTATGCACCTCACTTAGGGATGTTTAAACATCTCGCCGGAGAAGATCCCGTTAGCCAGCTAAGCTTTATTGCCGATGAGGGATTTACTGCTTTTGAGGATAATGGCATGGCCGGGCGAGAGGTGGCAATGCAGGAGAAAATGGCCGCTACCATGAAGGATCGTGGGTTGGAAATGGGTGTTTTTGTCGCCCATAAGATCTACTGGCAGGAACCCTCGCTTGCATCGGGAAATAAAGAGAAACGCGAGGAATTTTTAACTGATATCCGCAAGTCGGTGACTGTTGCCAAACGTGTTAATGCCAAATGGATGACCGTGGTTCCGGGCCACGTGGATCTCACTTTATCCAAAGGCTATCAAACAGCCCACGTTATTGAATCCCTTAAACAAGCCTCTGCCCTCCTGGAACCACATGGATTGGTCATGGTATTGGAACCTCTTAATTTCAGGGACCATCCGGGCCTATTTCTTAACGAATCACCCCAGGCCTATGAAATATGCAAGGCAGTGAATTCTCCTTCCTGTAAAATACTTTTCGATATCTACCACCAACAGATCCAGGAAGGAAATTTAATCCCGAACATTGAAGCATGTTGGGACGAAATCGGATATTTCCAAATTGGGGATAATCCCGGGCGTAAAGAACCCACAACCGGGGAAATCAATTATAAGAATATTTTCAAATATATTCACGGGAAAGGATACAGGGGTGTCATGGGCATGGAACACGGCAACTCAAAACCGGACGCAGCCGGGGAACAGGCTGTCATTGATGCCTACAAGGTAGTAGACGCTTTTCTTTAGCTGTCTGCTCTCCCGGGGCATATCCTTACCTTATCTGTAAATTTTGACGTCAAAAATGATCATCAGGAAAATCTACAAATAATTACGTAGGTTTTTTACTACTTTTTTATTGTTTATCCAATAATACCGGATTTTTAACGTTCTCTTTGGAAAGGTTTCAACCTCATAAATCGTCTAATTCATTATG
This sequence comes from Eudoraea sp., assembly GCA_035312365.1. Taxonomy (GTDB): domain Bacteria; phylum Bacteroidota; class Bacteroidia; order Flavobacteriales; family Flavobacteriaceae; genus JAFMPW01. The sequence continues at coordinate 3,754 of DATGCB010000144.1, forward strand.
GACCTCTCTGTATACATCCTGGTATTCTATTGCGTGCTCTATATAGTGGTAAGAAGGGTTTATTATCAATTTTTAAAGGAATAAACTGTTATTCCCGGAGCCGGCGGAATAATTACCCGTAATTTTTAACATTAAACTGTCGTTTTTCTTGCGTTGACGTAATCCAAATGATGATTCTGGGCGTATATACTTGTAGACAATATCAAAAGGGGCGTTGATATGGACAATTATGTAATTCTTTTACTGATCTACACGGCATTATTTGTTGTTTCCTATAATGTTTTAAGGCCCTATTTCAACAAATAGTCAATTTATCTGTCCACTTCCTTCATCCCGGCGCCAACAGGCCTCCTTTTTTAATTGAAATATCGCATTTCTCCTTTGATTTCACCGGACGCTGTATGTATCCCTTTAATCAAAATACCCCGGAAATTGCCAAATGTGGGGTAAGCATTCCCGAGGTACTTATTACAATAAACACTTTCCGGATTCTACCGGCGCATATCTGTTAAGTCATGGCTATGACCCGCACATCAGGCAATCGTCATCTGCTTCTCCTTCCTTGGCCTTGGCTATCAAGGTTTTCATTTCCTCAGTAGACATGGGTTCTACTTCCGGGTCGTGCTGCTTTAGCGGTGTGGTCTCTACTGGTAATTCCCTTGCCTTTTCCTGGCTCGGTGTAGCGGCTATGACCTCTGCCTCTGCGGCAACACTCACGGGTACCTCTTTCTTCTTCGTATTGTCGAGCGTAAACTTGATGGCATCGACGGCTGCCTTTGTTCTCAAATAGTACATTCCGGTTTTAAGCCCGCTTTTCCAGGCGTAGAAATGCATGGAAGTAAGCTTGGCATAATTTGCATTCTCCATAAACAGGTTCAGGGACTGACTTTGGTCAATAAAATATCCCCGTTGCCGTGACATGTCGATAATATCTTTCATGCTCAATTCCCAGACGGTCTTATAGAGTTCCTTAATTTCTTCGGGAATAACCTCTATCTCTTGTACCGACCCATTGGACCGCATTAATTCCTGTTTCAGGTTTTCGTTCCACAATCCCAGTTTTACAAGATCCTCAAGCAGGTGCTTGTTTACGACAATAAATTCGCCAGACAGCACCCTCCGTGTATAAATATTGGAAGTATAGGGTTCAAAACACTCGTTGTTCCCCAATATCTGAGAAGTAGAAGCTGTTGGCATTGGCGCCACGAGCAGTGAATTACGAACACCGTGTTTTTTTACGCTCTTGCGCAGTTTAGCCCAATCCCATCTCCCGGAAAGCTCTTCATCTTTTATTCCCCAGAGGTTGTGTTGAAATTTCCCCTGGGAAATAGGTGACCCCTCATAGGTAGAATAGGGTCCCTCTTCCCTTGCCTGTTCCATGGAAGCAGTAACTGCAGCAAAATATAGGGTTTCGAAAATATCCTGGTTTAATTTTTTCGCAACATCACTCGTAAACGGCAATCGCAGCAAAATAAATGTATCGGCCAATCCCTGAACACCCAGACCTATGGGCCTGTGCCTCATATTGGAATTCTTCGCTTCCTTAACGGGGTAATAATTCCTGTCAATTACCCGGTTCAGGTTTTTGGTTACCCTCTTCGTTACCTTAAAGAGCTCCTTATGGTCGAACTCCCCATTTTTTATAAACATCGGAAGGGCTATGGAGGCCAGATTGCACACCGCTATTTCATCGGGAGAAGTGTATTCCAGGATCTCAGTACACAAATTAGAAGACCGGATCGTGCCCAGGTTCTTTTGATTGCTTTTGCGATTGGCGGCATCCTTATACAACATATAGGGCGTCCCGGTTTCAATCTGTGACTCCAGAATCTTTTCCCAAAGCTCCCGGGCCTTCACGGTCTTCCGGCCTTTCCCTGCAGCCTCATACCCAATGTACAATTCTTCAAATGCCTCACTGTGATTGGTAAACAGCCCGGGGCATTCATTTGGACACATTAATGTCCAGTCCTCATTGGCTTCCACCCTTTTCATAAATAGGTCAGGGACCCACATGGCATAGAAAAGATCACGAGCTCTCATTTCTTCTTTTCCATGATTTTTCTTTAGATCCAGGAATTCGAAAATATCCGCGTGCCATGGCTCAACGTATATGGCAAAACTACCTTTGCGTTTACCCCCTCCCTGATCCACATAGCGGGCAGTGTCATTAAAGACCTGTAACATCGGGACAATTCCATTTGAAGTACCGTTGGTTCCGGCAATATAAGAGCCCGTGGCCCTGATGTTATGTATAGAAAGTCCGATCCCTCCGGCCGATTGCGAGATTTTGGCTGTTTGCTTCAGCGTGTCATAAATCCCGTCAATACTGTCTTCCTTCATAGCCAGCAAAAAGCAGGAAGACATCTGGGGTTTGGGAGTTCCGGAGTTAAACAGGGTTGGAGTGGCATGTGTAAAGTATTTTTTAGACATGAGCTCATAGGTCTCAATCGCCGAATCCAGATCATCCAGATGGATGCCCACTGCAACCCTCATCAGCATGTGTTGTGGTCGTTCTGCAATCTTTCCGTTTAATTTTAGAAGGTAGGAACGCTCAAGGGTTTTAAAGCCGAAATAATCGTAGCCAAAATCCCGGTTATAGATAATGGTGGAATCGAGTTGATCTGCATTTTCTGAAACCACTTTGTAGACCTCATCTGATAATAAAGGAGCCTTTTTTCCCGTCCTAGGGTTCACATACTCATAGAGGTCCTTCATGGTCTCCGAGAAGGATTTTTTTGTGTTCTTATGAAGGTTTGAAACAGAGATCCGTGCCGCAAGTTTTGCAAAATCAGGGTGGGTTGTCGTCATCGTAGCTGCAATTTCAGCTGCGAGGTTATCGAGTTCAGAGGTGGAAACTCCGTCGTAAAGGCCTTCTATAACGCGCATGGACACTTTAATTGGATCTACGCGTTCATTCAGGCCGTAACATAATTTACGCACCCGGGCCGTTATCTTATCAAACATGATCGGCTCTTTTCTTCCATCTCTTTTTACTACAAACATATTGCTACAATTAATTTAATGAAACGTTAGGTTGGTGGCCCCGAAAGGCCTAAAGAACCTTTCGGGTACAGTTAATCTATGATGCCCGACCCCAGAGGTCGGTTAAACCCCACTGGCCGTATATTGATTTCGATTTGATCTAAAAATCCGCGTCGAAGCTGATCTTCTGGGAATCTGTATCTTTCTCCTTGTTGAGCACCCCGGCTTTCTGGTATTCAGATACCCGCTTCTCAAAAAAGTTGGTCTTTCCCTGTAAGGATATCATGTCCATAAAGTCGAAAGGATTAGTAGAATTATAAACCTTATCACATTCAAGCTCAACCAGCAACCGGTCGGTCACGAACTCCAGATATTGCGTCATTAGCTTGGAATTCATTCCAATAAGACTTACCGGGAGGGATTCTGTGATAAACTCACGCTCTATATCCAGTGCGTCCGTTAAAATCTGGGTAATTCGTGCTTTAGGCACCTTATTTACCAAATGTTTATTGTGCAGGTGCACCGCATAGTCGCAGTGCATTCCCTCATCCCTTGATATCAGTTCATTGGAAAAGGTAAGCCCGGGCATCAGCCCTCTCTTCTTTAACCAGAAAATGGAACAAAAAGCCCCGGAAAAAAATATACCTTCCACGGCGGCAAAGGCAATAAGCCGTTCTGCAAAGCTGGGAGAGTCTATCCATTCCAAAGCCCAATCTGCCTTCTTCTTAATTGCGGGGAAATTTTCAATGGCTTTAAACAGAATGTTCTTTTCTTTTTCCTCCTTCACGTAGGTGTCTATGAGCAGGGAATAGGTTTCCGAATGTATGTTTTCCATCATGATCTGGAAACCGTAGAAAAATTTAGCTTCGGTATACTGGACCTCGCTCACAAAATTTTCGGCGAGGTTCTCATTTACTATCCCGTCCGAAGCCGCAAAAAAGGCGAGGATGTGCTTTATAAAATAGCGTTCGTCATCATTAAGTTTGTTGTTCCAGTCAGCCATATCCTGCTGCAGGTCGATTTCCTCGGCGGTCCAAAAACAGGCCTCGCATTTTTTGTACCAATCCCATAAATCGTGATGCTGTATGGGAAAAATTACAAAGCGATCTTCATTTTCCTGTAAAATGGGCTCTACCGGTGCGGACATAGTTATTGGTTTTTTAGAAAGTTAGTTTGTAGGATGAATATTTGCTTCTGCTTGGGACCAACAAAGATTGAAAAATGTATGCAATATCTAAAGCCCCATTTTCCAAATAGGTCATAAAGTTTTTAACACGGGATGTTGAAATGTAGGTTCGGAATAGATGTTTATTACCCTTTTGAAAAAATATGAATTTGATAAAAATTTCGATCCGGTAAATAAACCAAAAAGTATAAAAAATAATACTTCCCGGTCTACCTTAACAGAAGATCAGGAAGGCGACAATGCTTCTCAAATTTCGTAAAATCCTATGCCCACGGGTCCGTCATTCGGCCAGCACCCCCTATTTCTATTTGAAGTAAGGTGGAATTTATGTTTGGTCTGCTCTTAAATGAAGAAATAGGATAATGTTTTCCGATTCACGACCTATGCGAATTTGATGCCGCTTAAAACCGGCTTCCTCCCCGAGTGCTTTCAATTGCTCTTCAGTCCTGTGGTGGAGAAACCAGTCGCATAAAATTTCCATATAATCCCTGCTTGGGTTTTTATCCTCGTTGTAATTCCCGATAATGATTTCTCCGCCGGGGTTCAGCCATTCCTTAAAATTGTTTAAAAGGATTACAAAAGCCCTGTCATCCAGATAGTTAAACAATCCTGCTGACCAGATGACATCCCGGCTAATCCGATTTTTATAGCAAAATATGCTCTCATGATGAAAGGTAATGTGCTCCAGATACTTCTTATTCAGGTTTTTTGCATGGTCAATCGCAGCATCATCCAGGGCCACGCAGGTAGCTTTTAGGTTGTGGTTGGCGGGCAATTCACTATACACTTCCAACAGGTCTCTCCCCGTACCATTTACGAGGTGCAACACCTTTAGTTGTGTATTTTTAAAGGCTTTTTCCCAAATAAGTTTTTTAAAATACTCCTTGCTCTTCCTGATCGCCCGGAAAGCCGCATGTTCCTGGAAGTATACATCCCATATGTTGTATTTCAGGCTTTTTGAGGTATGGGAAGTGTAAATCCTGTCTAAGAGCAGATAATCTCCGGCATACCCATTGGGTTTTATCAAAGCCCTTCCGAGGAGCGTTTCGTTTAAAAATTCCTGCCCGAAACACGAATGAACGTTATAGATGGCTTTTCTGGAAACACTTCCATTTCTTACTTCGGGGCCCAGCAGTGACAAAAAAACTTCCAGTTGTTGGAGGTCAAACGCATCGGGTCGTTCTTCCTGAATAAGATCTGTCATTAGTTCTAACAGAAGCTGGTGTTTTTTGCCGCGTTCAAGTGTTGTGGTCATATTTTTATCCTGATTGAAGTTAGAGGTACTATGAAATTGGCCTTAGGATCGCAATTCCGGAGATCTTTACTATTTTTTGTGGTCTTTGATTACGGAAACATCGAGATATCCTATATCGAGCATAAATTCCCTGGTAAGTCGTGAGACCCATTTGTTTACAAAATATACCATCAGAAGAAGCCCCTCTACCACACCCAGGACCCAGGGACTAATTCCCTGAACCAGCGTGGACAGAGGTTCGGCGAATAACAAGCTTGTGTTAAGTATAAGGGCAGTAATAAGAATTATTGATGTTTTCATGGCTGTACATTTAATTTAAAATTTCCCATCTCCCGGATGTTGTCGGTGTTATTTTTCAAGAGGGCGGAATCCCCATTCAAAAAATACGATCGCAGAATTACATGCCGAGTAAAGCCGCCAGGATGACCAGGATATATACGAGAATTGCTTTCATTTCCTTATGTTGTTTGTTCTATACTTTCGTCTTAAAAATTCGAAGGAGGTTAACAGCTTCCGGGGCCGTAAACTTTCGTTTTATTTCCGCCGGTCTATTGCCTGAGGAGAACTAATTCAGAAGGGAACAAAAGGTTAGTTTTGAAGTCATTTATGATGTGAAGATAGAAAATTTAAGGGCCTAACCTATTGATTTTGTATAGTTTGCAGAAAAAAGTGTGCGTAAGGTTCATTTTTAAACAGAATCGACATCTCATGGGATCCTGGCATCAGTCGGGCCTGATTTTAACCGGAAAGTCATTCCAGAAAGTTAGAAAAGTGGAAGGACGGCAACAGATCTGCACCCAAATTCGGACGGATGGTAAAAGGGCAGTCCTGCACAACATATTCCCCGGACGATCCGCATCTCCCAAGCGGGAAGATGATACCGTCAAACAGTACGACCCCCCGATGCATTATTATTCTAATCATGTTAATGGAGTCTGCTGATCTAGGTAGTTCCCCCGAAACCTAAAAATCGAACAAATACCGCAGCCAACACGTTGGTTTGGCTATCCAATTAGTAATTACACCGGTGGGACTGCTTTGCAGCAGCGGCATGTCTTATACAGACAAACCCCCATAAGGATCGTACCTTAGTTTGACAGTGTCATTGTTTGTATCACTAATAAATATACTCTTTTTATTCTATTCTTCTTCTAACAGCGATGAAATTTCCCTTGATATTCAATAGTTTACCCTCGGGACTTTCTAATTTCACTTCAATAGATCCCCGTAAGCTGTCCGGGCCAATATCAGTGATGTAAATACTTCCGTTTTTGGCAAAAAAAGGAAGTTCTCCCATGGCCTCAATGTTAGCAAAAGCAAAAACTCCATCAAATGAATTGAGAAACCCGTCAATCTTCCCGGAGATCCTGTAGGTCCCTCTGGCAATTGCTCCAGTACCCTGCTGCCTGGAAATTAAGAAGCCGAAGGAGTGTGCGTTTCCCTTTTGGTCGTTCCTCAACCGGAGATTAAGGGTAGAAATTGCGTTTCCTCCGGCCGACCTTTCCAGGGCTGTTTCAAAATCGATAGCTCCGGTGAGTACCTGGTTTTGGCTGCCTAAGATTCTGAGTTTGTATTCCCCGTGATAGGGAAATGGGTCATTTTTCTCGTGAAGCGGAGAAATGTAGGATGTGAAGAAAAAAGGCAATAAGACCAAAAGTCCTATTTTAACAGATTTCCAAAAAGAATAGGGCATAATTTAGTTTTTGTTCTCGTTACATTATTCTGCTGAACGCATATTTTCCTCTGCCAGCAGTTTTTCCATCGCGGGTTCCCCGACAGCTATATCATTCACCGGAACAACCCCCTCTCTTTCCTCAGTCAGGACGGCTATCCATATAGTGATCAATAAAAGCGTAAAAAAAATCAGGCATTTTTTCATAACTCAATTCTTTAATAACGGTGGTACCGTGGTTCGGTCAGAGGAAAACTTCTTTGAACTAATGTAAATAGATGCCATCGAAACCAATAGATCATTTGTATAAACGGTACGGAATCTTGTATAAATGGCATGATAAAAGTCCTGAGGAATTACCGGCTCTATATCTTATTGGTTCCCAGGTTGTTATAAAATCATATGCTTTTTGCTAATTTGTAATACTCCTACTACAGAGTGCCAGAAAACTTCTTTTTACGTTAGTTTTATAGGATTTTGAACCAACCATACGCAATATTGATCTATTGGTACAATTTTTAGCCGGCCAAAGGGACAATACTGCTATTTTTGGTTATATTACCCAACTTATTTAATGAGATAATGTTAGAAGCCGTTATTGTAGATGATGAGATAAAAGCACTTCAAAGTCTCTCCTGGGAATTGACTAATTTCAGTGATGAAATTAATGTAGTGGCATCATTTACCGATCCTTTTGAGGCCCTAGGCTATTTGGATGTTAACACCCCGGATTGTCTGTTTTTAGATATTGAGATGCCGACGATGGATGGGTTTCAATTTATTCAGAAGTTAAAAAACAAAGACTTCCCCGTGGTCATTACCACCGCGTATAATCAATATGCGATTAAGGCCTTGAAGAACGAAGCTATCGATTATCTTCTTAAACCCATAGACACGGATGATCTCAAGGAAACCATTGTTAAGATTAAAAAATATAATTCGAAGAATTATACCGCTGAAAGGCTCGAGAAAATTCTTATAAACTTCAACGCCAGTTCTATCCATAAAAAAATCACTTTCAATACGGACGGCAAATTGTTGTTCCTGGAAAGTAATGAAATACTCTATGCGGAATCGGATGGCAACTATAGTACCATTTACCTGGCAGATGGCCAAAAAATCGTACTCACAAAAAAGCTAAAGGAAGTAAACGAATTGCTGCCGAGCGATTCCTTTTTCAGGATACACAATTCCTATATCATCAACCTCACTAAAATAAAGGAGTTTTTAAAAACGGACGGTTATGTCGTACTGCAATCGAACCATAAAATACCGGTTTCCCGTCAGAAAAAATCAGATTTTCTGGATTTATTATAGACTTTTTTATGCCGTTTTCCCACATAAAAGCCCCTCTGTATCTACTCCTGTTCCTGGTAGTTGAATCCGGGTATTCTCAATTTATTCCTGCAGCTTTCAAAAAAACGGTCGATAGTCTGGTAAATGCTGCTCCCAAGACCTATAAGGAACTTGATGGCGTATTGAGGCCAAATAGAAATGATACTACTTTAATGAAGTATTTTATCCGGGAGTCCATTAAAAAAAACTATTTGGACGGGCCCGCATTTGCTTACAACCGCCTGGGAACGACGTACCGCAATATTTCCAAATACAAGCGAGCCATAGAACTGCATCAAAATGGGCTTGATGCCGCGATGAAGGCCGATAACATTGAATTC
>DATGCB010000145.1:0-4201 GCA_035312365.1 Eudoraea sp.
CTGTCGAGGCCAAGCAAAAGGTATAAATTCTGCACTAACCTCTGATTTTTAATATTTGTGCAGCGTGATCCCTGGTCTTCACCTTATCTATTACATGTTCCACAACCCCATTTTCATTGAGGATAAATGTTTTTCTGTGAATCCCATCGAAGGTTCGACCCATAAATTTTTTTAATCCCCAAACCCCAAAGGTATTGATTACCTGGTGATCCGTATCCGCCAGCAAGGGAAATGGGAAACCGAATTTCTTTTTAAAATTCGCCTGTTTTCGCTGACTGTCTGCACTCACCCCCAAAAGTGAATATCCGCGATCCTGCAATTCCTGATAATGATCCCTCAGATTACATGCCTCCAAAGTACACCCCGGTGTATTTGCCCTCGGATAAAAAAAGACGACCAGTTTTCTACCCTTGTAATCCGATAGTTTTACCTCATTCCCGTCCTGATCTGTAACTGTGAAATCCGGTACTTTATCTCCTGCCTGAAGTGTATTCATCTTTTTATTTTGGTTAAATTCGCCTTTGAGTTTTATTCGTAAAAATAAGCAACTATGCGGTAAGCTGGCCTGAATCCAAGCGAAAGTTGGTTGCTTCTGGGGCATTCTTATTTCCGGATTTTAGACGGGCATGGAACTTAACCCCAATGGCCAGGTTAATGGCTGTATTGTAAAATGAACAGCCTGTACCAGGGCGGATCAATCCAAATATAGACCCAGGAAATGACCAAATCGGAGAAGGTAGATTTTACCATTAAAACGTTACAGGAAATATACCCAAAAGTACCGGTGCCATTAGAACACAGGGATCCCTATACCCTTCTTATCGCGGTCCTTATGTCTGCCCAAAGTACGGATGTGCGGGTCAATCAAATTACACCCAAATTGTTCGCCAAAGCGGATAACCCGTACGACATGGTCAAATTATCAGAGGCGGAGATCAGGGAAATAATAAAACCGGTGGGACTTTCCCCAATGAAATCAAAGGGGATCTATGGGTTATCAAGGATTCTTATTGAAAAATACAACGGTGAGGTGCCCGCAGATATCAACCTTTTGGAAGAACTGCCAGCCGTGGGTCATAAAACCGCCAGCGTGGTAGTCTCGCAGGCTTTTGGTATTCCTGCTTTCCCGGTAGATACCCATATACACAGGCTCATGTACCGGTGGGGGTTTTCCAGCGGAAAAAATGTTACCCAAACAGAAAAAGACGCCAAACGTTTGTTCCCCATGGGTTTATGGAATAATTTACACCTTCAGATCATTTGGTATGGCCGGGAGTACTCCCCTGCCAGGGGCTGGAATCTGGAAAAAGATATCATCACCCGCACCATAGGACGGAAAACAGTATTGGAGGCATATTACAGGAATCAAAAAACCTGATCCCTGAGTTCCTCCCCCTGGAGGATTTTAATATAATCAAATAGAAACGCGCAAAAAAAAAGCCTGCGATCCGCAGGCTTTTTTATGTTAATTCAAATTTGTTTCAAATTTGAAGCTCTTGTATCCCACTATTCTGAGGGATTTGGAATAGTTCAACAAAAACTGAACAGTTTCCGGGCCGGCTTTTGCCAGCTCACAAGCATTTTTTTCAGTAGAGTAAATTTTTTCCATATGAAAAAGGTATAGTTATGTTAAGATAACGCAACTAAAATGGAAATATTGCTCTAGAAGAAGAAGTACGCTTAATTTGTCAAAACAATATTGTGCTTGTCGATGATTTTTCTCAGATTGATCAGGGCGTATCGCATTCTTCCCAGGGCGGTATTGATGCTTACACCGGTATTTTCAGATATTTCCTTAAAGCTCATATCCTTGTAAATACGCATGATCAATACTTCCCGCTGATCATCCGGAAGTTCCTCAATCAGTTGGCCAAGGTCGCTGTCTATCTGGTTTTTAATGATCTGCTTCTCTGCATTGAGTTTATCATCGCCGATGACAGAGAAGATATTGAAATCATCGCTGCCCTCAAACTTAGGCATGCGTTTGTTTTTCCTGAAATGATCTATGATAAGGTTATGGGCAATCCGCATTACCCAGGGTAAAAATTTACCTTCTTCACTATAAGATCCCTTTTTTAAGGTATTAATTACCTTGATAAAGGTGTCCTGAAAGATATCCTCGGTGATATCCCTATCCATTACTTTGGAATAAATAAAACTTGTGATGCGCTGGTTGTGCCTGTTGATGAGCATTTCTAATGCCCTCTCGTCTCCGCTTATGTAATCTCTTACTAATACAGAATCATCAATCTGGATATTCATAGGATAGTTTTTTCGGTTAAGATTAAGGACTCTCCGTGGAGGAAAGCATTTTTGGTTATTAGTTTTAGTACAATCAATAATTTAATTTTGTTTCACTATTAATTATAGTCTAAAAGTAGATAAACAGGGAGGCCTGGAAAAAACTATGTTGTCAAACCCCCGATTTTTGATGTAAAATCGCATTTTGGCAATTATGAGCATAATAATTCCAGGAAAATGAAGTTGCACAGAAAGAAAGATTGGGATTATTTCCGTTTTTGTCGGGGATATATTACAAATCCCCCCGGACCAATAAGGACCGGGGGGGAGTTTTTTTCGAATAGTTATTCGGACCCGAACTGACTTAATTCATATTATTCTCAAAGGTCATTCCCTTGTGTTTTACAATATTCAGGGATTTTGAATACTGAAGCAGGAATTGCACAGTTTCGGCCTTTGCTTTTACCAGTTTACACTTATCGGTATTCTCTGAGTATATTTGCTCCATAGTCAACGTTATTACAGCTAAATAACGCAACTATTCCGGGGTGTAATGATATTAATCGATCTAAAACCAATTAACTCGTTAAAACCGGATTTATACGATCTAAGGCAAATTAGCTCGTTAAAACAATATTATTCTTCTCAATGATCTTTCTCAGGTTAATCAAAGCATACCGCATCCGCCCAAGGGCAGTATTGATACTCACCCCCGTGTTTTCCGATATTTCCTTAAAGCTCATATCCTTATAAATCCTCATCACCAATACCTCTTTCTGGTCCTCCGGCAATTCTTCGATTAATAGCCCGAGATCGCTGTCTATCTGGTCTTTGATGAGCTGCTTTTCAGCATTTAGCCTGTCATCCCCTATCACAGAGAAAATATTGAAGTCATCCCCGCCCTCAAACTTTGGCATTCGCCTGTTCTTTCTAAAATGATCAATGATCAGGTTGTGGGCAATACGCATTACCCATGGCAAAAATTTGCCTTCTTCACTGTAGGATCCCTTCCTAAGGGTTTTGATCACCTTAATAAAGGTGTCCTGAAAGATATCTTCTGCGATATCCCTATCCAATACTTTAGAATAAATAAAACTGCTAAGGCGTTGATTGTGTTTGCCGATCAGGATTTCCAGGGACCTTTCATCCCCGCTCATGTAGTCTCTAACTAATACCGAATCATCGATCTGTAGTTCCATACAAATTACTTTTTTTGGTTCAACTTAGGGGTTCCTTAGCTCCCGGTGTATCCCGAAAATTATCCGGTCGGGGGAGTGTAAGGCTTCAGTTGTCTAGGTTAATCTTTAAAAAGTAATTGTTACTGTATAGGCGTATCGATTTTTAAGATTTACAATTCAAATATAGAAAAAATATCAACTTTCAGGAAAACATTGTTGTGATTTGCCCCAAAATGGATGTCAACGTACCTTATTGGCGTTTGAAAGCCGCAAGTCGTATCTTTGCAGCCTCTATGGCAAGCATTTCTACAATTAACGACGTAAATCCCCGGGATAACATTATCATTAAAGGGGCAAAACTACACAATCTCAAGAACATTGATGTGGTTATCCCAAGAAATAAATTGGTCGTCATTACAGGACTTTCAGGATCGGGGAAGTCGAGTCTGGCCTTTGATACGCTCTATGCCGAAGGACAACGCCGCTATGTGGAGAGCCTTTCCTCTTACGCGCGACAGTTTTTAGGGAAATTGGATAAACCCAAGGTTGATTATATCAGGGGGATTGCCCCGGCCATAGCCATTGAACAAAAAGTAAATACGACCAATCCGCGCTCTACGGTTGGTACAACTACCGAGATTTATGACTATTTAAAACTATTGTACGCCCGTATCGGAAGAACCTACTCCCCCATCTCCGGCAGGGAGGTCAAGAAAAATACGGTGACAGACGTAGTCAATCATGTTCGGTCTTTTGAAGAGGGTACGAAGCTGCTGTTGCTT
>DATGCB010000146.1:0-3570 GCA_035312365.1 Eudoraea sp.
GATGAGGAACTCTCGCAAATTGCAGCCTTTAATTTTGAAAAACTGGGCGCCCTAAATATCCGGACCCAAACGTTGGACGCAATGGCATTTCTGCAGCAATCCCCAACAACTTATGATTGGATATACCTGGATCCCTCCAGACGGACAAGGCAGAAAGAAAAGGTATTTATGCTCTCTGATTGCATTCCCGACGTAACTCAGCACCTGGAGCTGCTCTTTAGGAGGTCTTCCAATATCATGTTAAAGACCTCGCCCCTTCTCGATCTGTCCGTCGGTCTTAGGGCATTAAAGTTTGTCAGGGAGATTCATGTAATTGCCATTCAAAACGAAGTAAAGGAAGTACTGTGGGTGTTGAATTCAGGATACAAGGGTGCTGTGTCGGTAAAAACGATCAATTACCGGAAAAAAGGAAGCGATCTGTTTAATTTTGATCTCAGCCAGGAAAAAAGGGCCATTCCCGACTTCTCTGAGCCCTTAAAATATTTGTATGAGCCCAACGCAGCCATCATGAAGGCCGGCGCTTTTAAGTTGATTGGTGTTCGTTATTTGCTTAAAAAAATACAGGAGCACACTCATTTATACACCTCCGAAATCCCGGCGGCATTCCCGGGTAGGCAATTTAGAATATTAAAAAACCTACCGTATAGCAGAAAGGAAATAAAAGCTACCGGGATAGATAAGGCTAATATAGCTACGCGGAATTTTCCGGAGAAGGTCGCCGCCATCCGGAAGAAATTAAAAATTAAAGATGGAGGATCGGATTATTTATTTTTTGTGAGGGACCAAAAGGAAAAGCTGCGTGTCCTGTTTTGTGTAAAAGTTTAAGGAAAAGAATTTATCGCTATATTTAGAAACACTTAATTCAGCAACCTTTACAAGCATTTTTTATGGAACCCAAAAACTTTTATATCAACCGGAGAAATTTTTTAAAAGGCGCAACCGCTGCCGCCGTCCTCTCCTCCTTTGGAATGTATGGTTTTGAATTGATGAACAGGGAAAAGCCGTGGCGTGTTGGCCTTATCGGCACGGGTTGGTATGGCACAAGCGACCTTTTTAAGCTCATTCAGGTGGCGAATGTAGAAGTGATCTCTCTCTGTGATGTGGACAGCCGGTTTCTGAATGAGGCAGCTACCCTGGTATCACAGAGACAACGGTCCGGTAAGAAACCGAAACTTTATTCGGACTACCGCAAGATGCTGGCCGAGAGCGGTCTTGAAATTGTATTGATTGGTACCCCGGACCACTGGCATGCGTTGCAGACCATCGAAGCCTTAATAGGGGGGGCACATGTTTATGTACAAAAACCCATAAGTGTTGACGTCATGGAGGGTGAAGCCATGGTAGCTGCTGCGCGGAAGTACGGGCGGACGGTACAGGTAGGGACACAGCGAAAAAGTACGCCCCACCTGATCCATGCTAAAAAGAACATCGTGGATGCAGGACTATTAGGACAGGTTTCCCACGTGGAAATGTGCTGTTATTCTCATATGCGGGCCAATGATAACCCTCCCCTGCAGCAGGTACCGGATTTCCTTGACTACGAAATGTGGACCGGCCCGGCACCCCTGAGACCCTATGACGGGCTGCCCCATAGAAGATGGTGGCGTACGTTTATGGAGTATGGCAATGGTATTATGGGCGACATGTGCGTGCATATGTTTGATACGGTACGATGGATGCTTAAATTAGGTTGGCCCAACCGGATCAGTTCACAGGGTGGAATTTACGTGCAGAAAGACGGGAAATCCAATATTGCCGATACACAAAGCGCTGTATTTGAATACGAGGGTCTCAATTGTGTCTGGCAGCACCGCACCTGGGGGACCCCCGCAGATCCGGAATACCCATGGTCCTTTAAATTATACGGTGACAAGGGAACACTTTCCGGAAGCACCATGCAGTACGATTTTGTACCTCAGGGAGGTGGGGAACCCATCCATATGGATGTAGTCTACGAGAAAGAGAAATATCCGGAGGATCTTATAGAAAAGGACAATGAACTGAATGCAGCACCGGCAACCCGCCTGCATATGCTCGATTTTCTTGCAGCCATTGACAAGGGCACCCGGCCGATTGCTGATATCCTGGAAGGGCATATCTCCTCTGCGAGTTGTATTTTGGCCAATTTATCCATGGAAGCTAACCGGCCGCTGATCTATGATCCCAACAACAGGGTTGTGGTAGATGATCCCGAAATTACAGCCAGGCTGCAAAGGGCGTACAGGGCACCCTGGGAACATCCGCATCCGGATGATTTTATGGCAAAGAATTAAAATTTCAATTATTCATTCTTTCCATCCATTCGGTAACCCTGTCGGTCCATCCGCGTAAATACGGGTCTTTTGGTGCCAGCGAAAATCCGTGGCCGCCCCTCGCGTAGATGTGCAGGGCCGCCTGCACGCCATGTGACTGTAAGGCCTGAAAAAACAGGATGCTGTTTTCGGCCGGAACCGCCTGATCGTCCGCAGCATGAATTAAGATCGTCGGAGGAGTATCGTTCGTCACCTGCAATTCATTGGAAAAATGCCTTACCAAATCCTCACCCGGTTGTGCCCCCAACAAAGCGGTCCTGGACCCCTGATGGACCGTAGTTTTGGTAAACGTAATTACCGGATATACCAAAACCATAAAATCTGGTCGAGCACTCAGCATATCTAAGGTTTCTATTCCCGGATACACCTCCTCCTCAAAATGTGTCCCCAGGGTGGATGCCAGATGCCCCCCGGCAGAAAAGCCCATAATTCCAATTTTAGCAGCATCCAGATTCCACCTTTCAGCATTATTTCTCACTATTCTGATGGCCCTTTGTGCATCCATCAATGGAACATTACTGGGATCCGAAAGTGATTCGGAGGTAGGCAGGCGGTACTTTACCACTATCCCGGCAATACCTTTCGAATTTAAATATTTGGCAATATCGGTACCCTCCCAATCATAGGCCAGGATGTGATACCCGCCGCCCGGAAATATCAAAACCGCCTGCCCGTTGCTGTTTGCCTTGGCCGGCAGATACACTTCGAGGGCAGGGACCTGCACCTTGCTTATTCTAAGGATGTCACCCTGCTCCACAATTTCCTTTTCTGCCGATGCAATGCGGTTAGGGATCTCTCCGGACCAAATAGGTATAATAGTATCCTGGGCACAGGACATCAGGCCGCTCAGCATTGCGGCAGACAACAGACTGATCATTTTATAATTCATATGTTATTTTTTTAAATGTTTCATCCACCCCGGTCATCATCATATGAACGGGCGGCCTACGCAGGCCATATTGACTTTATGCAACCCCCGGAATGTTCAGCATCATTCACATGGCCACCTGAAATCAGCAATTTCTTCATTGGAGGCTGCCCCCAGGTTATAATGCCACCATTCGGTCCGTATGGACCAAAATCCATACCTCTCCATCGTTTCCCTTAAGGTCCTTCGATTCTCCAGTATGGCTGCGGGAAGGTCCGTGTTATCGTGATACGCCCTCTTTCCAAAATAATCGAAATCGGTTCCCATATCCACCTCGGTACCCCCCAGAGTTTCCAGCGTAATGTCGACCGCCCCACCTTTATTGTGGAT
>DATGCB010000147.1:0-8607 GCA_035312365.1 Eudoraea sp.
ACTACAACGGCTATTCAGGAGGCATTGGCCTATGGTGTCAAAATATCCGGCATCACCACCCATATTATTGATGACAAGATAGATGAAGGGACCATTCTTTGTCAGGAGCCCATTCGTTTTGAGGATGATGAGACTTTTGAAACGGTATATCCCAAGTTTGCCGAAAAGGGGCCTGAAATTATTCTCGATACCATAGCGCTGATCGAAAAAAATCATTTCAACAATTAAACCGGATCAATGAAAATCCTCTTTTTACTCAGTAGGATAGAAAAGAGCGGAGTGGCGATCCATACGCTGGACCTCGCGGAGGGTCTGGTACAGCGCGGCCATGAGCTGACCATGATAACGGGAGGAATTACGGATAAGGACAATGACTATTTACTTGGAATAAAAAGGAAATTCGATGAATTAGGCGTACAGATAAAAACTTTTAAAGCCCCGCAGGGAAACATTCTCGGCAAAGCGTTCACCTCCGTTTTATCCATCCTGCGGATCATGTGGTGGATCCAAAGGAGCAAAGCGGACGTTATCCATGCGCAATCCCCTTATATGACCTTCCTGCCCTGGATCATGCGGAAAAAATTCGTTTCCACGGTTCACAATGTACAGCTGGTAAAAAACATAAAGTATAAAAACCCGACAGAATTGATCGCCATAAGCAGGGAATCCAAGGAATATGCAGTTGACAAACTCGGCGCCCGAAGGGAATCTGTTACCGTAGTCTGCCACGGAGTATCCAGGAGATACTCCAACGTCTTTACCTCGGAAGAGAAAAAAGAATTCCGACGGGAACAAGGTATTTCCGATTCAACGATTGTGATCGGCTTCGTAGGCAGGATTACCATTGAAAAGGGCCTGGACGTCCTTATCGAAGCGGTTGAGAAATATCTTCCCCCGCATCTGCACAAAGATGTAGCGTGTATTTTTCTGGGGGATTATTTTTCCGAAGAGGATGAACGGTGGTTCGTCAATTTAATGTCCCGGTCCGACTTATCTGACAGAATCAGGATCGTTCCGTTCCAGGATCCCTATCCATTTTACAATATTTTTGATATTTTCGTACTACCCTCGAAATCAGAAGCTTTTGGCCTGGTATGTGTTGAAGCCATGATGTGCGGTTGTTGCACGGTGCGAACAGATACCAATGGGGCGCTGGATCAGATAGACCACGGGAAAGACGGGTATATCTTTCCAAATGGTGACGCAGAAGCACTGGCAAAGATCCTTCAGTATATTATGCAAAATCCGGAGCAGATCTCTTTCATTTCCGCAAATGGGAGAAAAAAAGCACTGGAGCATTTTACGATTGAGGCAATGACCGAAAAAACATTGGAAGTCTATAAAAAAGTACTTTAAACATGGTTTTGGATACAATTAGGATCATCGAGGCAAAGAACGACTGGGAAGCTGTACTCAAGGAATTTGAAGCCTACGATTTTTACCATACGTACGACTATCATCAAATTTCAAAAAGTCCGGACGAAGCTCCGCTCCTTGTCGTTTATGAAGAGGAGGATGTGCTCGTAGCCTTACCCCTGCTGCTAAGAAAAATATTTGATACGGATTTTTACGACGCCACCTCTGTATATGGTTATGCAGGACCACTTACCAAAAATGTGGACGAGTATTTTGATAATAACAGGGTAAGTGAAAGCCTGAGGGAGTATTTCCGGGAAAAGAACATCATTTCTGTCTTTTCAAGGCTCAATCCCTATATTCCCCATCAGGATGTAGTTTTAAAAGGGATTGGTGAGGTCAGGAGTATCGGAAATATCGTAAATATTGATCTCACCAAAAGTCTCGATGAACAGCGTTCCGCATATCGCAGGGACACCCGTAGCCGTGTGAACAAAGCACGGAGGCTGTGTACCGTTAGAAAGGCCGAAACAGAACAGGACATCAAGTCCTTTATCGCCATTTACAACGAGACCATGGAAAAACTAAATGCAGATGACTCCTATTTTTTCAAGGAGGGCTATTTCTATGATTTTTTAAAGTGCAATGGGTTTCAAACCGATATTCTTTTGGCGATTCATAATGAAACGGGGGATGTTACCGCCGCCTCCATGTTTGTGAAGACAAACAATATCATACAGTATCATCTCTCAGGGACAAGGTCGGATTATATGAAAATTGCCCCGTCCAGGTTATTGTTAGACGAAATGCGCATCATAGGCACGCAGGAAGGCTATACTTATTTTAACCTCGGAGGCGGTTATCAAAGCCGGGAAGACGCCCTGTTTGAATTTAAATCCTCCTTTTCCAATGACCACAAGTCCTTTAAGGTATGGACCTTTGTAGTTGATGTAGAAAGGTATGATGCGTTAACAAAAATATCCGGCGCGGGGGAATCCGATTTCTTCCCGGCCTACAGAGCAAAATAAATCTTTAATTAACATTAAAAGCAAGTGGCCCATGGTCGTATTCGTAGTACCTATTAAAAGTGAACAGGTTTCCACAAATTGGAGTGTATTTTCCGTACTGGTAGAGCGTACGATGCAATCGATCTGCCAGCAAACTTCACAGAATTTTAAGGTGGTCGCGGTTTGCCATGAAATTCCAGAGATCGGTTTCAGCCATGATAACCTGGAATTCGTACAGGTATCCTTTGATCCTCCCTCCGCTAAACGCATTGAGGATCCGAACGCATTTGACCCCAGAAATCCTTACAGGAATGTGGCCAAAGAGGAGGATAAGGCAAGAAAAATAATGGAGGGCATAGCACACGGGCGGCAATATAACCCGGACTACTTTATGGTAGTGGATGCGGACGACTGTATCAATAAAAATTTGGTGAACTTCCTGGAGGAACACAACAGCCCGGATAACCATGGATGGTACTTTAAAGAAGGGTTTATTTACAATGAGGGTAGCAATCTTATCTTTCTCAATAAAAATACATTTAACGTGCTTTGCGGAACCTGCATTGTGGTACGGGCCGAACTTGTTGACAAACTCATAGAACAGGAACCCTTCGTTGTTTTTACTCATGACTTTACAGAACTGGGAGATAACCGGGAGTTAAAACCACTGCCTTTTACGGGCGCTATTTATAGCATTGGGAACACGGAAAATTATTGCAGTACCCCGGAAGCTGTGAGGAAAATGAACTCCTATAAAATATTTGACGGCGAGTTTTACACAAACATTATCCGTAAATTAAGAAAATACAGGATGAGGATCGTCACCAGCAAACTCAGGAATACCTTTGGGCTTTATAAACTGGATTTCAGCAGGGTTTTTGACAAAGAATCCATGGAGGCCCACTAGTTGCGGTTCCCGTTATGGACCTCAATCAGCAAGGTAAAAATCAATCAGAACAACGCCTCGCAGGGTTCGGTTTCCTTAATATACCTTCTTAAAAGCCCCGTCAATGATAAATACCCCATCCAACTGATGAAGGTGGTGCGTGGCCCGTAACCCTTTTATAAAATTCGGTTCTATTGCAATCAGAAGTTCCTCTTCATAGTTCTCTATGGTCAGGGTCCGGATCGCATTCAGGTTTAAGCCATAACCATAAATATCCTTGGAATTATTCTGACTGGGCCTGATGAGTTTATCCTTGTACCTGAAAATGGCACCAGCATTTCTTCCTACCCTGGAATCAATGATCACAGGATTCTGACAATGTGCTTCAATTTTGTCGAATTTCAACGAGTCAATCCTAAAGATATGCAGCTCTGCCATATGATCATCACCAAAGCCTTTGTTGATAAATACCCACCTTTGTCCGTTCCCGTCCTTAAAATACGTGGCGTCAGCTACCGATTCGCCCTCAAAGGCCGTTGCATACAACTCCCAATTATGGGGAAATTCGACGCATTTATACAGTTCCATCCGCTTGTTCTGATGGGTCTCGGGAATCATGTAAACCTGATTATCCTCCTCAAAAACAAATGGGTATGACAGGTGGTAATCTAAATCCAGAACATCCACAACATCCGTAATTTCCTTCCCCTGGATTTTTCCACAGGAAATTTTTCCGGATCTTTTTTTATAGGAATAATTCTCAAAGAACACATAGAGTTCTCCCTGGTGGCTGTACAAAAAAGGATCGGCCCAGAATTCACCCTTCGGTAATTTTACGGGTTTTAACCGAAACAGGGTGGCATCGAAAATAGAACCCTTCCCAATAAATAATGTCCAGCAATCGTAGCGGATCCCGAGCAACCTTTTCAGGACCTCCCTGGTTGCCAACTGGCATAGTTTAAGATAGAATCCCGTCATATATCCAATGGTGACCGCGGCCGACGGATTCCGGTACAATGGATTGTAATAAACAGGGGATTTCACCGGATCAAATTCATTCCTTTCAAGTTTTCTGATATTCTTAAATAACAGGCTTACGGAATGTTCCAATATCTTATTGTTGTTCTTAACAGCGGAAAAACTGGTGTTGTAATATGCCTTGTCAATAATGAGTCCGCCGTCGAGCTCGGCAGTCAATTGCTGCAGGGTAACACCCACCACCGGATTTTTTAAGACCACTTCCCAAAATCCCGCAGGACCCCCGCGGTTGATGGCATTGTCTCCATGATGAAAACTCCAGATCCCGTATCTGCAGGCCCCTAATATGTCTCCCCGGATAATATTGAATTGATGCCTGAGGATAATATCGAGGTCGTACTTTCGGACCTCATCGGCATCCGATGCGCTGAAAATATCCAAAAACCCTTTACGGACCGGCGATAGCTCAATGGTCTTTATATTCTCCAAAAAAGAGCGTACCCTGGCCCTGTCTTCCGTTTGTTTCTCCTTAAAAATCCGGGCTTCGATCTTCTTTTGTAATGTAAATAACACTTTCCCCAGGAAATTTTTAGACTTCAGGGCACGCCTGACTTTACTTTGGCTGGTATGTATATCCATTCTGCCATCCTTGATCAGCAGGCAAAGTTCTAAGGAAGGGCGCTGCCTGATGCCTTCGATAATTCGCAATTCCCAATTTCTCAAAGCATCGAAATCCCTTATCAAAATTCCTATTTTCATGGATCACATTTAAAATTTGCATTATTGATATCTCCCGGCAGCTGATAATTCCCAGGCCATTTGTCCCTTGTTCAGCTTTTTGTGATATCACATACATCCTGCCCTTTACACCAACGCGGAAGCCGGTCTCAGGTACAGGAAACCCAAAAATAGGTATAATTGGAAATACTCCTGCGGTTTCCCTCCTTAAGGAGGAAAATTTATTGCGTTGCCAGGCCGCGGACCGGCAGGGGGAGCATGGATGCGGTAAATACCGCTTCCGTTTCATGCCGAATGATCAACCGCAACCAATCTGGAAGGTTCTGAGGGCTTTACCAGGATCCGTGGTCATATTCATCCGGGGGACAAAAACTGGGGCAAGAAGCTATGTAAAAGCTGCCATAATGAATCAAAATCCTGCCATACTGTTCGGAAAACCACCCCGGATGGTCAATCTGACAGACGTTGCGGACCATACCTCTTGTTGTGAACAGGGATGGAAGATTTCCTGAAGACAACAAACAACATGGTATATCCGTCGGGGCTTAGGCCCGACAATTAACGGAAGTGGCAGCGTAAACGGGTTATTTTGGTTCACGAGTTTTATTGTGTAGTATTCCTACGATAAAAGAAATATTAGCTTACAAAAACCGAATTGTTTATATTTACGTAAGTAAACTTAAGAGAAGGTTTGCAATGATACAATAAAATTGCAAATCATCGATAAAATGACTTCAATGCCCTGAATCTCATTCGATCGTATTTTCTTTGACCTTTCAATTTTCGATAAGGCTTTCACGCAGTTGCCTATGTCCATAGAAACAAGGAAATACCGGCCTGACAAAGTATTTGTGCAATCTGCAAAACTATTCGTCCATGCCTTAGAATCTGAGGAGGACCGCCGCAAATACGATATCCACCTCCGCTTGTTTCCGGAAAATCCCTTTTACAGAAAAGAATTACTTTTTTCAAGGGGTCCGGAGGCCCATACCCTTTTAAATTTCACTTTGGAATATCAGAAAGAGACTGTGGCCCTTATGCCCATTTTTCGGAGAAAAGTTGTACTTGACGGAGTTGACACCGGTTACTTCGATGTAACCAGTCCGTACGGGTATAGTGGTCCCCTCTTTCAAAAGCATCTGGACATTGAAATCGTTGAGCTTTTTTGGAACCAGGTTGACCAATGGTACAGGGAACACAGGGTAGTTACTGAATTTATCCGTTTTAATATAGAAAAAAACTGGACAGGTTATAACGGGCAATTGCAACCAACACTCAAAAACATTTGCGGTAAAATTTTACCTGAACCCCTGCAGTGGAACAACTTTAAGCCCAAGGTCAGGAATAATTATCGCAGGGCATTGAAAGAGGGACTTAGGGTCAAAATATTCCATGAGGAATTTCCCGGAAAAATAATAAAAGACTTCTTCGCGATCTATATAAATACAATGCTACGAAGAAATGCCATGTCGCATTACTTTTATCCCATTGGCTTCTTTGAGCGATTTATCCATCAAAATCCACAGCGTTGTGCCATTGCGATGGCATACAAGGAGGATATCCCGGTATCTGCGGAACTCCTGCTGTTGGGAGGTGATAAAATCTATTCTTTCCTGGGGGGGTCAGAGGCTGATTATTTCAAGTTCAGGCCGAACGATTTGCTAAAATTAGAGGTCTTGAACTGGGGCAGGAAAAACGGATATGCCCACTATTTCCTTGGGGGTGGGAGAATGAATGGTGATTCCCTTTTCAAGTACAAAAAAGACTTTTTCCCAAAAGACAAAGAGGCCGTATTCTATACCGGACGAAAAATAATTGATAAGGAAGTTTATAAACAGCTAACGGGTATTAATCCCTACTGCGTCGATTGCCTTTCTACCACCTTCTTCCCCCTTTACAGATGTAGACAGAGCTATTAGGGGCTACATTTCGATCATTGAGAATTCCGATCTCCGGTTTGCCCGGTGCTCCTTCTCGGTGCAGTATACCTCATCCTTACAATGGTTTGTAAGGTGCCCCTCTCCCAGGCCTTCCCCAACCAGCCGTACCGGTGCAATGCCATGGCCAACAAGGTAATCCAGGGTACGTCTGGCCCTTCTTTCGGAAAGCCAGTCATTATAGGCATTGAGGCCCCTGGAATCTGTATGGGAGGTAATTTTGAGCCGAAGGGAAGGTGTATCGAGCATAATTTTTGCCAGTTGATCCAGGATGGCTTTGGACTCCCTGTTCAGATAGGAAGAATTAAGATCAAAATATACATAGCCCAGGTCGTCGAGGGCGTCCTGTACCTGTTTTCTTCTCTCTGTTGCTGCGTCTATTGCGGCTTTTTCGGCTGCTGCCAGCCTGGCCTTTTCCTTTTCCCGGGCCAACTTTTCCCGCATCGCTATTTTTTCTTCCTCAAGCTGCTTCGCATTCATCAGGGAATCAGAAACCCGCTGCCTCTCTTTTTCCATTTCATGAAGGAGGGCAAGCTTTTCTTCCCCTTTAGCGGACAGTTCCTTTTTAATTCCTAGGCGATGTACGACGGCAGCGGAATGCTGGAGTTGTTTTGTAGCGCCCTGCTTTACTCCCCACTTACCCATGGTATTGAGATTTATGCCCCATTTGTCATTCAACCAGGTATTAAATCCAAATCCGGCATTTGCGGTCATTCTTCCTTCAGAACCAATGGAAGAAAATCCGGCACCGGCATGCAGGTAGGGATCAAACCAGCCGGTTTTCCCAAACAAGTTGTTGAGATCATAACTCAGCTTTCCGTCCAGCGCATAATATTCCCTTAGGGCAGTGTTGATTCTGCCATCCACTGTTTTTCCCTCCTTATATCGGTTATAGGTCCCGATAACTTCCATACCTACCCCATTTTTTAAAAACCTTCCTACGCTAATACGCGATGGGTAGGGCACAGAATTCCAGGTTTCCTTAATTTTTATAAAATCACTCCCAAAGGGTGTTGCAGAGTCATCAACAATGTTAATTCCCAACCCCACAACCCATGAACTGGTCACTGTGCTGTCTTTTGGAGTCAGGCAATCTGTACAATGCGACTGGGCAACCGAAATACTCGCCCAGAAAAACAGGAGATTTGTGAATACAATGTAGGTTTTCATAGATAAAGATTTTGGGTAATCTTACCGTAAAATTAAGATGCATGGACTATTCCCTAAAAAATTGTGCCTTAAATGCACTAATAATCGACAGAAGCCCTAAAATACCCATACCATCCATGCTCCCGGTTATCCTATAAAATACAGAAGATCGCTAAATGGTTATATATCACCGATATGTGAATGTCCGGGGAAAATTGAAATGCCTGATTTTTACTGCAGATGGTATAGAAATAGCCGCTTCCGGTGGTTACTATGGGACTATTTACTAATAACATAATTAAACTATTACTTTAATAATAGTACTATAACTACCTTAATATATGTGTATTAAATCATTTTATTTTTATGGAACGAGATAGGTTGGGCAGTTGCGGAGACTTTGCATGACCTAAGGATAATTTAGTATAAGTCAGATCCCTTCCGGGACGAGTTCCGGAGTACCCGGCTCTTTATTTTTTCAGAGACCTGTTCTGCCGCCCTCTTATGGCCATAGCAGGTCCAATGACTATCGTGATCGAAGGTCCACTTTTGATCA
>DATGCB010000148.1:0-3368 GCA_035312365.1 Eudoraea sp.
TGTAGGATATTTTTGATTTGAGTTTTGCATTGTCCCGTTTTATTTATGTCTTAGGATCATCCCTTTCCCCCCCAATCGATACCTTGTAGTTTGTGCCCCCGGCAGAAAGGTCATAGCTTCCCCGGATATCCTTATGGTCCATATCATGAATAATATTCCGGTACCCCCGGACCCAATTTTCATGAAGCGTGGAACCCTTTTCAAACAGATCCCCTGAGCTTATCAGGAAATTGGCATAACGTCCGGGCTGCAGGGAACCTATCTGGTCGTCTTTTCCGAGAATTTGAGCAGGTGTGGTTGTCAACGCTTCGAGTGCTCTGGATTTAGGCAGGCCGTACTTAATGGCTTTCAGCAATTGGGCTTTGAATTTTGCAGGAGATTTTAGATCGTTCAATGTAAAGCAAAATGTGGCACCATTTTCAGCAAGGACTTTTGGGTTGGAGGGCGCCTGGTTCCAGTGCAGCATGACAGCCAGCGTAACGTATTCTGCCTGGTACGGGTCAGATACCTCGTAGGCTTCCGGGAAATTGAGCGGTACAATAAGTCTGGCCCTGGTATTGTTAATATCCGAAATCCGTTCATACTCATCTCCCCCCGCAAGAATAGTGTATTGAATACCAAACAGGTCACCGATCCCATCGGCCCGCATTACATTCCCTTTATTCTTTGCCTCGAATATCTGTACAAGCCCGGTATTCCGGTTTAACGCTTCCAGCGATCTGTCCCTGGTGTCCACATGGCCTTTTGCGTACCAGTCCGCATCATAGTACATTTGCCGCAGCAATGCCATCGCACCCATGAGGGAAGTTGGGTATGATTGCCTGGACGCTATACTCTTTTCAAAGGAAAAGTATTGGGCTGAACGATCATCGAGTATCCGTTCCGCATCACTTCCGTCAGAAATTAAGGCAACTAAAACCCCGGTACCCCTGGCAATTCCATCCTGGATGTGAGAATTGACCACTCCAAAACCAGCCTCCCGCAATTCCACAGCAACTTTGTCATCAAATTTGAATTTTGAAATCGCATCATTTTCAGGCATAATATGATCATTCCAATAATATCCCTCGCGCATAGGGTTGTAGAGGGTTGATCTTCCCTCTCCCTGTGCTTTTTTGGGTTTTTCCACCCCAAAATCCGAGAACACATCAATAAACGACGGATAGATTGATTTTCCTTTTAAATCTATTTCAACGGTGTTCGCCGGGATATTAACCGACTTGCCAACCTGAACCACCTTTCCTTTATGGATGAGAAGGACCCCGTTCTCTATAACCTGGGAGGGTGTTACATAAATTTTGGCGTTGATAAATGCACTGTAGTTATTGTTTTCGGCTTTTACTCCGTCATTTTCGGGAAAATAATCTTGAGGAAAGACGGTACCTGCACACCAAAGCATGGCGAGTACCAGAAGTCTTGATTTCATAGGATACTGAATTAGCTATTTAGTGGTCTAAATGTAAAAGAAGTTTGAATAATTAAGAGGGCATTCCTGTATTTTAACATTGAACCGGAGTAGACCATGCGTACGGATCTATGGCTGACTCAAGGGATATTTCTCGTGGTAAGTTACCAGGAGGGAGACAATCCGATTATAACTGTCAATACCCTCTTCCTGGTTGTTGGCCTTTAAAAATGTGCTGAAAACGGATTTGAAAACTGGTTCCATGGGATTTTCATATGCCTTCCAGAAGTCCTTCATTTCTTCAAAATTCCTGACAACACCTGCATTCAGATCCGCGTATAATTTTTTGAAACCTGCTTCATCTGTTTTTCGAATTTCAATCAGGCAGTAGCCAAGGGCATAGGCGGTCGCTGCATATTTAAAATAGGTGTCATCATTGTTCAAAGTCACCAGGTATCCCACAAAATTGGTTTCGTTCTCGGCAGAATACCCCAATTGATGCGCCATTTCATGACCTGCTACGATCGGAAACCGGAAATTGGGAATTTTGCGGTTCACCTGTGCTTCGTTGGTAAAAGGGTTTAAATACCCGCCATAACCCATATAGGTGAGGAGGGTACTGAACAGGGATGTTTTTACACTTGGTCTGGAATACCTGAGGAATGGGAATTGCCGGTGCAGGTCCTGATAACCCTGCACCGTCTTTTTGAATATTTCGCGATGTGAAAATGGGATTTCGACCCTGTTGAGCGTATCCTTGTTTATTTGCCATTGAAGTTGATTGGTTACCTCGATGAGTTTTTTAGTTAATACGAGAAGGTCGTCCCTTGTATAGGTCTCTTTTAATCCAAGTGACGAGGTCAAAGGCTGTCGGTAGTAGTTAAATCCCCAAAGCAGGTGAAAGGTAAAGTAGGCGACGGAGAGGACCAGGACGATATTTCTCAAAAATATTTTCGGGCGCTGCAAAATGTGCTTTTTTCTGACCAGGATATACCAAATGGCCAGTAAAAAAAGGCAGGCATAGATAAGGTCGCCCACTGAAAATGGAATCCAGCCGAAAAGTGTTCTAAAAAACCAGCTAAAGACAGGGTATAGGCCATGACTGTAATACCGCTCAATGATTTCCGGGTAACTGCCCAGCCACTTTACGACGATAATTTGGGGGATGAGGGACAAGGCAATACCGTTTTTTAATCGATCGTTCATCTTACCAAAAATAACCAAATATATCTCAGGGTCTATTCGCATTTTGTATTTTTGAAACAATTGTAAATACTATGAATGAGGAAATAAGGACACTACAGCCTGTGGCCATCTGGAAGAATTTTGCCGACCTGAATGCGATACCAAGGCCATCGAAGAAAGAAGAACGGGTGATCCGGTTTATGGAGGATTTTGGCAGATCCCTTGCATTGGAGACGATCCGCGATTCGGTAGGCAATGTGATCATCAGAAAACCGGCAACGTCCGGGATGGAAGCCCGAAAGACTATTACACTTCAGTCCCATCTGGATATGGTGCATCAAAAAAATTCGGGGACCCAATTCGACTTTTCAAGTCAGGGCATCCGGATGACTGTGGACGGAGACTGGGTGAAAGCGATGGGTACTACCCTGGGAGCTGATAATGGTTTGGGGGTCGCGGCAATTATGACCCTTTTGGAAAGTACTGATATCCCGCATCCTCCCCTGGAAGCACTTTTCACGATTGATGAAGAAACCGGTATGACTGGGGCGATGGGTCTTAAAGGGGGCGCTCTGCAGGGCGAAATACTCCTGAATCTGGACACGGAAGAGGACGCGGAGATCGATATTGGTTGTGCCGGGGGCATTGATGTAACGGCCCTGGCCGATTATCAGGAGGTTGTGGTTCCCGGGAAAACGGTCGCCTATTACATTTCTGTTAAAGGTTTACAGGGAGGGCACAGCGGTACAGATATTCACCGTGGTTTTGGCAACGCCAA
>DATGCB010000149.1:0-5781 GCA_035312365.1 Eudoraea sp.
ACACGCGTTCACCTATTGGGAGGCAGGATCCCACAAGTACGGCAAGTCTGGGAAGTGGATGGGGGCGTAAAATATCGATCCAACAGGGATCAGATATGCTGGAAGTGGAGAGGGTGTTCTTTGTTCCCAGGGAAGTTCAACCCCTGATAAAATACAAATACGCATTAAACGGAGGGGTTACCGAACATGCGATTAGTATGGGTCGCACCGAAAAGATGCCCACATCATCAACGGCCTGGGAAGGAAATCGACTGGTCATCACCAGCCTATATCCGTTTCGGCATCCTGAAAATGGCAATTGGTATACGGCCAAAGTGACACAAACCATATGGTTACAGCCTGCAACCGGGACTCCCTGGGAGCCGACACTGGTGGTGGAAACATGGAGGGAAGGAGTACTGGGAGGGCTTTCATCAAGAAATAGAACGGTGTATACAAAGGGCTACCGTTAGGACCTCAAAATTTGGTTGCGTACACCACGGCCAACATTTTTATTGAATAATTTATTAGCTGTTGAAAAATAGGGCATGGATACCTACCTTTAGATAAAACACCAGTATCATGAGAAAACTAATATTCATTTGCACATTATTATTATTTGTAGTCAGTTGTGCGCAGGAGAAAAAACCTGAAATCCCCGTAGAGATCCAAATAAAAACGGCCGTATTGTCCCTCTCCGATGCAGATAAAGGGGGTGCAATGGTTTATGGCTATGATGGTTCCGGCAGGATGGTTGTGTTGAGAGAAGGAACCAATAATCTGGTTTGTCTGGGTGATGATCCTTCCAAAGAGGGAATTAGTACCTCTTGCTATTCTAAAAAACTGGAGCCATTTATGGCCAGAGGCAGGGAACTTTCAGCGGAAGGAAAAACACAGGAGGAACGATTCGCCATACGGGGGGAAGAAGTGAAATCGGGAAAACTTAAAATGCCTGAGGAACCCAGTATGATGTATGTATATTATGGAAAGGATGAAAACTATGACAAGTCTACCGGGGAACTAAAGGAGGGCAAATTGCGCTATGTCATTTATACGCCCTATGCTACCAGCGAGTCCACAGGGCTGCCTGAAAAACCACATGCCCCCGGGATGCCCTGGATCATGGATCCCGGGACGCACCGTGCACATATAATGATCGGGCCTAATTAGTTGATCATTTTTTAAGCCGTATTTCAAGGTCGGAATCAACGATTACCGACCATCCGATTTAATCTTAAATTCATCCAGTAAGGCAGGATCCATAGCCTTCTTTTTATTGGCCAGTCTGTAGGTAACGCCAAAATTAATCACATAATCGGCAAATGCAGCATCCCCGTTCCTCGGATTTCCGGTAAGCTGTTCGGTCTGTTGGTCGGTCACACTTTGTGGCCGATCTCTTCGCAACGCCAGGGGAACGTTCAGATTCAGTGATATATTGTCCTTCATATAACTGATGCCGGGATCCAGGGAAAGGACATTACCCGGCCTTCGGAATCCATCGTCAGAGCCCAGGAGGTCTTTTACCGGAACACAGTCGAACCGGGCTCCCAGGGAAGATGAAAACGAAGGGGATATGCTAAAACTAACACCGGTTCTTACCGAGTATTGATCCGGAACCGCCATGATGGCTTCATTTTCCAGGATAGGGCTCAGGGTCTCTCTGAACGTACGTGTCCCGTTAACGCCTTTGGGATTGAGCAGATAAAAGCCTCCGCCATAGGCAAACCAGTTCTCTGTTATCTTTTGATAAAACTGCATGTCAATCGTTAAACCGAAACCGCCATCTCCCACCTGAATGGACTGGTCAACTGGACGAACCTGGGGGCTGTCTTCCGGGCCTACATTGTAAAAAATGTCGGATGCATTGAAATCTCCTGTAGGTATTTTAATTCCGATCCCGATGGCCATGTTTCCGTTTGGATGTGTTGGCAGGTCGAAGAGCCAATAGCCAATTCCCATCCTGATGTCTGCAAGTCCCCGGGAATAGGTTGTATTGCGTTCATCCCGTCCGTGTTCATAAAGAGATGAGCGCGAATTGATGACTGTGGGTATGGTAATACTGGCATATAACCTGTCACTGATTCCATAGGTAACGAAAAAATCCCATGCATGGGAATGATTGATCACCTCCGTTTCGTTGGCCAACCTGTCTGGTTCTTCTTCTGTTCCCCTGAAATGCCTGAATGACTTAAAATAGCGGTAATTCATCCCCAACTGCACATCCCCCTTACTGAGAAGGTTATTCTCCAGGGTATTGCCAACGCAACTGGAAAAGTGCCTGATGGCAACACAGCCCTGGCCGTAGAAGTTTACAGTGGAGAACAATAAACCGAGGATGATGAATGAGGAACTTTTGTGATGCAGAATCATAGTGTTACTTTCTTAAAAATTCGGGTCAAAACACAGGTGAAAATTCACATTTTTTCACCTAGTTTTGACCTGATGACATTAACTTAAAACTTATTAACTATTTATGTTCGGCAAACATATCTCTATTATGGAAACCAGTTGCTTAATGACTGGACAAATAAACTTAATGAAGAGCTAAAAACATTAACAAAAAACTAATAAAGGTTAAAAACCGGAAATATTTAAGTTATTTAAGGGGCCATATGAAAAGGAGTACACTCTATATCCTTGCTTTTGGAATATCCATATTGGGATTATCCATTATTCAGTACAAGTACCTTGAAATTGGGCTGAACCTGGCGAAAGTGCAGTTCAGCAGGAAAATAGGAACCGCAGGGCAGGCCATTCAATCGGGACTCGAATCTGAAAACCAACTTACTGTTTTGGTAGCAAGTGCCCTTATAAAGGACAACTCATTTTTTACACTGAGTATCGATAGCCTGCAGGATTCCTCGAGTCACTTTCTAAACGATTTTATCACGGAGCAGTTGGTGAATGAAGGAATTGATGCTGAATTTGCCTATACCCTGATCACCCGGGACACGGGATATTACCTTCGCTCACCACTGAGGTTTAAGGAGGACGACCAAGTGATATCTTACCCCATTGCACTTAAGGGGTATTTGCCCGGGAAATTGGAAAAACCCATAAGCCTTGAATTGCAATTTAAAGATCTGAATACCTATTTTTTATCGCAATTGAACGGACTCACGCTTCCCAGCCTACTTTTTATACTTGGAATTATTGTTGCCGTTGTTTGGGCGTTGCGAACCTATTACTGGCAAAGAGGCCTGATCATAACCACCAATGATTTTATCAATAACCTTACCCATGAACTCAAAACCCCGGTGTTTTCAATTGGACTGGCAACAAAAATCCTGAATCAGAAAGCCACAGAGGAACAAAAACCCGTACTGGATATCATTCGTCAGCAGGCAGGCCGGTTATCGCACCATATCGATAAAGTATTGGAATTGGGCAATATGGAGATTGGGAGTACGATGTTTACATTGGCAGAAACAGATTTCAGACCAGGTTTGTTAAAACTGTGCGAGGAATTCGATACCCTAGTTTCGATGGAAAAAGTTGTATTTTCATATTCCATTGATCCGGGCCCTTTTAAAATCAGGGCTGAGGTTTTTCACCTGGAAAACAGCATCAATAATATCCTGGACAACGCGAAGAAATACTCCAGGGATCCAAAAATTTCACTGAACGCCGGCAAAAGGGATCACCAACTGTTCATTGAAATAAGGGATCAGGGCCAGGGGATTGATAAGAAGGATCAAAAGCGTATTTTTGAAAAATTTTACCGCGTTCCAAGCGGGGACCTGCATCGTGTTAAGGGCTATGGTCTGGGACTGAGCTATGTAAGGCAGGTAATGGATAAACACCGGGGTACCATACAAATAAAAAGTGAAAAAGGGCAGGGAACAACCGTTACCCTTTCAATTCCATTAAGCCATGTCTGACCATAAACACAAAATACTTCTGGTGGAAGATGATCCTGCTTTGGGATATCTGCTTTCGGAATATCTCCAAATGAAAGGATATGCCCTCGTATGGGCGAAAGATGGCAAAGAGGCGCTTGAAATCATGAAAACAGCGCCTTTTGATCTGGCCATCCTCGACATAATGATGCCGGAAATGGATGGTTTTACCCTGGCCTCCGAACTGAAGCTCGGATATGCGGAATTGCCTTTTATTTTTCTGAGCGCCAAATCCCTTAAGATCGATGTACTCAAAGGTTTTGCGCTGGGGGCGGTAGACTATATAAAGAAGCCCATAGATGAGGAAGAACTGGTAGCCCGTATTGAGGCATTACTGAACCGGATTGGGCGGCGGGATGAACCATCAAATATGGGAAAATATCGCCTGGGTCATTATTTTTTCAATAGTATAAATCAGGAATTGAACTATGAAGGAGAAACCGTTCATTTAACGTCCAGGGAGAGTGAACTGTTACTTTTTCTTGTCGCTAATAAAAACAAATTATGCAGCCATAAAGATATCCTGACACGGCTTTGGGGAGTCAATGATTATTTCAACAAGAAGAGCCTGAATGTTTTCATAACACACCTGCGGAAACATCTGCAAAAGGATCCCGGGGTGAAGATTGAGAATGTCCATAGCCGGGGATTTATATTAAGGGTCGAAGAGTAGATGGCCCCATAATACCATGCCCAATATCTTATTTAACGGGACGGAAGGGCGCGTCAAACCATCTGAAAATGTCAAAATTTCATATTTTTGATCCGGACCCCACCGTTCAAATGCAAAACAGTCAATAAGAATCATGGAAACATACGCCACAGCGCTATTGTACGCCATTCCATTTTTTATTCTGCTTCTGGCTGCAGAGATCCTCTATGGTTATTTTGCCAGGAATCAGAAGCACAAGGTGATGGACACCGTGAGCAGTATAAGTTCAGGGTTAACCAATATTGTTAAAGATTCCCTTGGACTCGGGTTAATTCTCGTGTCCTACCCGTTTCTCCTGGAACATTTGGCGGTCACCGAGATCAGGGCGACCTGGCTGGTTTGGTTGATTGCTTTTATCGTTATGGATTTTGCCGGTTACTGGAACCACAGGCTCAGCCATCATATTAATTTTTTCTGGAATCAACACGTGATCCATCACAGCAGTGAAGAATTTAACCTTGCCTGCGCGCTGAGGCAGTCTGTTTCAAATCTTATTGGTTATTTCCCGCTGATGCTTATCCCCGCGGCCATTGTTGGAGTGCCGAACGAGGTTATCTCTATCCTGGCACCCATACACCTTTTTGCACAGTTTTGGTACCATACACAGCATATCGGAAAAATGGGCTGGCTTGAACATATTATTGTTACCCCTTCGCAGCACAGGGTACATCATGCCATAAACCCGGAGTATATCGATAAGAATTTAGGGCAAATCCTCTGCATCTGGGACCGCTGGTTTGGTACGTTTCAGGAGGAATTAAAAGAGGTACCCCCGCAATACGGGGTTCTTAAGCCGGCTGCCACCTGGAATCCTGTGCTTATCAACTTTCAGCATATCTGGAGGCTTATTCAGGATGCATGGCGTACAACCAATTACCGCGACAAATTTCGCATCTGGTTTATGCCTACCGGGTGGCGGCCACAGGATGTAAAATTGAAATACCCTTCAGCGATCATAGACGACGTTTATCATTTTCAAAGGTACCAGACACCTGCCTCGAATGCCCTGAAAGGATATGCTATTTTTCAAATGCTTGCGACCCTTGTACTCTTGCTCTTTATGTTTTACAATTTCAGCGCTATCGGATTCAATGGATTATTGCTTTTCGGAGCTTTTGTTTTTGTCGGGATCTATGGCTATACCACCCTGATGGACCGGAATAGTACTGCCGTCTGGATAGAAGTATTACG
>DATGCB010000150.1:0-2197 GCA_035312365.1 Eudoraea sp.
AATCGTCCATCCCACCAAAAAGGACAATTTTATTACCTATCCCCTTTTGCAAAATGCGGAAGGCATAAAGCAGATGAAAAAGGCCTTAAAGGATATCCTGAACAATACGGTCCGGCCAAAAAAAGGGGATACAGAAAGCAGGTTATGGTACCACCCCACCATCTGGAAATATCTCTATGTAAGGATAAGCAAAGGAGTGAAGTAACAATGAACGAATAAATCAACTCAGCGTTTCCCGAGCCCGGTATGCCCTGTTGGAATACGAAAGCAATAATTACCAAACCAACGCTCCTCAACGGTTGTCATAATCATTGCCATCTGCAAGAATCCTTTTCCGCTGATCGTTGTAATCTATACTAAATATACTCCGGGCGTTTTCCAGATACGGAACGTGGATATTATTGATATCCAATACACTGTGAAAGAGATCATCCGTCACGAATGGCTTTACTCTATTGCGCAAAATGGTTTGATATTTAGATGGGTAAAAATCCCTGTAGTTATTCGATACCCATAACATAAAAGGTATTTCAACGTTCGCCCTGGGTATGGTATTGGCATAATCATGGCCTATTTTATCATCTTCATCGTATAGATTTTCCCCGTGATCAGAAGTATAGATCGCAGAAGTCAGGCTATTATCATTTGAAGAACTCGCCTGGAGAATGTTCAATAAACTATCCACTACAAAATCATTATAAAGCACCGAATTGCGGTACTCGGCTATTAATTGTTCTTTGGAGTCACCCCCATTGAATTGATCAAACTCGGGAGGATACCTTTTTGAATAGGTATTATGGCTTCCCATTAAGTGAAGCACAATGAACTTGGAAGCGGCATCATCTTCAAGGGCCATACGAAAGGGTTCAAACAACCTTGAATCATACGACTTATTCAGAATGGCCTCCTGGGAAGAATTGCTGCTGACGTTGACAAATTTGGAGACGTCTGCCTTAGAACCAATGGATGAAACAACATTATCCCAAATCCCTATGGCCGACTGATTAGAAATCCAATACGTTTTAAATCCCGCCGAATGAAATACATCGAGGAGATCAATACTCTTGGCAAATTCAATGTCGTTGTCAAGGTTTGCATTCGATAAGATGTTCGGGATCGCTAATGTGGTATACGTATGTGGTGAGACCACATCATCAAAAACGATTAAATCCGCCCTTTTTTCCAGCCTTGGATTGGTATTTGCAAACCCTCCATAGAGCGACATGTGGTTTCGGCTACAGGATTCCCCGATAATAAGCACAAATGTCTGCCTGAGAGACGTGGCGTTTAAGACAGCTTCCACCTTCCTGAGCTTATTGTCCGCCAGAGCCTTGTTATATTTCTGCAACTCAATGGTCGTCGCATAGAAAACCTTGGCAAACTGAGGCACCAGATCTGTCTTTGGCAATGACTTTAACAATATAAATGAAATGATTCCCGGTATCAAAATAATAAGGGACAACTGCACCAATCCTGTTCGCGGGGAGCCTGTTTTTGGTGGATGTTTTATGGCCCCGATAAAAAGAAAAACATAGGGTATTAAAAACAGGAGGTTCATATCAAACTTAAAATTGACAAAGGATACAACCTCATTGTAATTAGAATTGAGAATGTTCAGTAAACTTGTTATCGTCAACGGGCCTTCAAGGATCAGCCAATGGCCAATTTCCAGAAACCCGAACAGGAAATAGAAGACGACTGCAAGATAATAGATGAAAATCTTTCGGAAATAATAAAAAGGGATGGTAAAAAGAAGCATCCAAACCAGATTTACCAGGATAGATATCGGATGCACCAATTCAAAATCGATAATGTATCCCAGAAACAGTGGAAGCAATGCCAGGAGCACTAGATATTTTGGGTACAGGTATTTTAAAAATTCAATTTCAAGTTTAATAGGCTTCATGTGCAATCTCAAATTAACTGTGCAGAATTAATCAGAATTCCTTAGGTTGGTACAACACCTGAATGCCCTATTTCAGCATCCGGGATGTGGAATTTTGATCTTCTGTGTTTAGATATTCTGTTGGTCCGGTCAACCGCACCCTGCCAATCAACTCGCCCTAAATGGCAACAGACATCCCGGAGGTAACTAAATTTCCGGTATCATCAAACGTCCTACCATTGAATTATAGTATACTGCCTGCGGACTGAAATGGCAGTCATTGTTGTATCAATAGCTGCCATTGATCAAAAA
>DATGCB010000151.1:0-5466 GCA_035312365.1 Eudoraea sp.
TGGAGCTCCACATGGTAGATCTTCCGTACCCCATGTTTTGGATGAGTAAGTTTCTTAGCCAGGTCCCCGTCATTCGTAAAAAGCAGCAAACCGGTGGTGTTCCTGTCCAGTCTGCCTACAGGCACCAGCCGTGCTTTGGAGGCATTGGAGATTAGCTCCATAACGGTCCGCCTACCTCTTTCATCACTGGTGGTGGTTATAAAATTCTTTGGTTTGTTTAACAGTATGTATTCTTTTTTTTCAGGGTTAAGCAATCGGCCATCGAACTTTACAACATCATCACGCTTTACTTTATAGCCCATTTCAGTGATGACCTTGCCGTTGACGCTTACATTCCCGGCAGCTATATACACATCGGCTTCCCTGCGGGAACACACCCCTGAGTTCGCCACATATTTATTGAGTCTTATCAGATCCGGGTCCCTCACCTGATTTGCAGTGGTCTTTTTCCTGTTATGCCGGGAATTTTCTTCGGAATAGCGCTTTCTCTTAAAGTTCCCCCCCTGCTTTCCGGAAGATTTCCGGTCTTTGTTAAAATCTGATTTAGCCATAGTCGCAATTTTCGCCAAAGGTAGGAAATGGATAGCTGCCCGGCTCCCTAAAGGTCATAATTATTCATCCATTCATCCATCCCATATTGCTGTTCCCGGTTCACAAAAAAGTTGGTGACATCCCGACTGGCAAAAAGCCCGGGCGGACCAACTTTATGGCACTACTCAGGGACGCTCATAAAGTCCTGAGACCGATCATCATGCGTTTCTTTATTCAAACAGGCGCGGGAAATATGGGCCTATGAAGCCTTTACTGCGGTTTGCATCACAACAACCTGTTTAAAACGAGGTCAACATCGATCAGCAAGATACTAAACACCCCAATGACAATTATAAATTTAAGGATGTTGTGCAGCCATACATAGTGTTTTTTGAACTCCGATTTCCAGAGAAGAAGCAAAAAGAGTATCAATAAAACAATACTCCCGATAAAATACAGGTACATGTGGCCGACATCAAATTTGTTGATAAGTAACAGGGCAGGGATCAGGGTAATCAATACTAAAATACTGATGCAGATCTTGGAAAAACCAACTCCATACAGAATGGGAACCGTCTTATAATTATGTGCCATATCTCCGGCCATATTTTCCATGTCCTTGATCATTTCCCGGACGAGAATGAGCAGAAAAAGAAAGATGGCATGGACAAAGATTACGGTCGCAAAATTCTTATAGTAGACAAATACGGCAAAAAACGGTGCAATAGCGAGTATGGCCGAAACCATATTTCCGGCAAATGGAATTCTTTTGAGTTTGTGGGAATACAGCCATATTCCAAATATGTACGCCGAAAAAAACAGGACCGCCCTGAAGGATACATAGCTGGCGAGAAATACAGACAGGAAATTAAGGACAAAATAGGCCGATAATTTTGTCCGTTGGCTCACCAGCCTGTCGAGCATACTTTTACGCGGTTTGTTGATCAGGTCCTTTTCCGAATCATAAAAGCTGTTGATTATATAACCCGCCGCAATCACCAAAGCCGAGGCCAGTACCAGTACGAACAGATTGATATCCAATATTACTTTTCTGAGCGGCAGGTTGGGTGCCAGAATGTAGATGGACGCCAAATATTGTGCAAGAGCAATGATTAAAATATTATACCCCCTTACAATGGAAAACAGACTCAGAAACTTTAAAAGCAGGAGTTTGTTTTTTCTGCTAAGCATGGCAAGTCTCTTTAGAAGTTGTAGACCACCTCCAAATTATAGCCCTTTAATGCTTTTTTTGCTTTTTCGATATCCTGGGTAAAGCCTAAAATGTATCCGCCACCGCCCGAACCGCATAGCTTTAAATAGTAGTCATTGGTATCTATCCCGTGTTTCCAGAGTTTGTGAAATTCCTTAGGGATCATGGGCTTAAAGTGATGCAGTACCACATGGGAAAGTTGTTTTAAGTTGCCGAATAGTGATTTTACATTCCCATTGATAAAATCCTCCACACAAGCATCGGTGTGCTTTATGAACTGGTCTTTTAGGATTTTTCGAAAACCTTCCTGCTTCATTTTTTCCATAAAAATATGAACCATCGGAGCAGTTTCGCCACTGGCACCACTATCTAACAGGAATACAGCACCCTTACCTTCCTGGTGTTG
The DNA here is from genome assembly GCA_035312365.1 of Eudoraea sp. Taxonomy (GTDB): domain Bacteria; phylum Bacteroidota; class Bacteroidia; order Flavobacteriales; family Flavobacteriaceae; genus JAFMPW01. The sequence goes on from DATGCB010000151.1 coordinate 2,148, forward strand.
TGAGGGTAAACTGGTGGATTCAATATTATTCCTGGAATTGATCAGGATAGGGAGACTCAGGTAACTGTTCAGGGGATCCAGGCCAGAGGATTTCCCGTGAAAGAAAGACTCCATTCTTCCAAAAATAGCCTTTAATTTCAAAAGTTTTTTCCTGGTAAGGTTCTCCAGGACGGTAATCTTTTCGGTAGCATATTTATCGTAAATGGCGGCCACCAATGCACCACTACTTCCAATGCCATATCCCTGCGGAATAGAACTATCAAAGTACATTCCGCCTTCCACATCCCTTTTCAGGCCTGAAAGATCAAAAGAAACCAGATCGGATTCCTCCTCCTGGAGGGTTTCGAGATAGGTGACAAATTTTTGTAGCCCCTTATTGGATTTCCGTGCATCCTCATCCGGATGGGTATCCGTTTTTAGGGCCCCTTTGAAAAAATTATACGGTATGGAAAGACCTTTCGAATCCTTGATAATGCCATATTCACCGAACAGCAGGATTTTAGAGTAAAACAGCGGTCCCTTCATAAATAAGATTGTAACTGTATCGCGTTACGAAATTAATACTAATTATTGCCACGGCAAAGAAAATGAGGCTCAAAGCTTTAAAATACCCGCCATCCGGCATCATAAGGTATGGAAGAAAGAGGATAACGAATAAATCAAATCCACTTAAATTTCTCGCTGAACAACCATTATTCAAGGAGTTAATGCGAACTGTTTTTATATTTTTTGATCGCCTATCTTGCCAGGGCACCGGAACCAATTCTGTCCCGGATCAATTGGCCCTCCCCGCAAAGGATGACCAACTCGTCATAAATAAATTGAACCACTTCTTTGCGTTCATTTTGCGGATATAACAAATGCACATTGGCCCCTGCATCCAATGTAAAGCATACATGGGTTCCTGTTCTTTTTCTAAAGGCCCAAATACGCTTAATTATCTTTAAGGTGTTTGCTTCCATTAAGATAAAATAAGGCACGCTGGTCATCATCATGGCATGAAGTGTCAATGCTTCATGTTCTACCATCTGAATAAAACGATCCAGATCTCCGGTGGCCAAAATGTCCTGCAGTTGCGCAACATTTTCATTTGCCTGCTCAAACCTCCGGGAAGCGAAGGGGTGGTTGTGCATCAGGTCATGGCCTGCGGTACTGCTTACCTGTTTTTGTCCCCTGTGCACTATTAGGATAGTATCCTCGTAATTTTCAAATACCGGATGAATTTTATAAGGGTACGGGATGCCGTAAAGATCGGAACTACCTTCTACATTCGGGTGTCTTCCCCAGTGGACCACTTTTCCCTGAATACTCCTGCACGCACTTCCGGAGCCCAGTCTTGCCAGGAAGGATGCCTTTTTGTTACAATACTCCTCATCTGCATCCGGGTTTGCCACTTTCTCCATTTCGAGCAGGCACAGTGCAAGGGCAGCCATACCACTGGCAGACGATGCTATACCACTGCTATGCGGAAATGTATTGGTAGTCTCGATCCTTATATGAACATCTTTTAAAAAGGGTAGGTATGGATCAATCCTGCGAAGGAACGTATGGATTTTCGGTTTAAATCCGATATTGATTTTACCGTCCAGTAAAATATCAAATGAAAAGTCGGGTGCCCGTTTTTTTAATGGCGTATAATAAACGGTGGTCGTGGTTGTGCAAACGTCTAAAGTAAGACTAACCGAGGCGTTGGCAGGTACCTGGTCCGGTCCTTTTCCCCAGTATTTAACCAGGGCAATATTACTGGGCGCGGTCCATGTTGCCTGACCTTTACTTAATTTCTTTGGAAAGGGCCCGGGAACAAAGTCTTTTTCGGTCATATACCTACGGTTTTAACAAAGATAGTTTTTACAGGCTTTTGCACTGGATACTGTTAAAATTAATTGCTATTTTAGACTTTTAGGGATGTCCCGGCATGAAAAACAAAATTACACATATCACTATCTGGGTGCTGATCTGCCTGCTCATTGGATTTTTGTCGAGTATTGCCACCCAAAGCTCTGTCAATGACTGGTATCTCAGCCTGAACAAACCCGTTTTTAATCCTCCAAACTGGATTTTTGCCCCGGTCTGGACCCTTTTGTATATCCTGATGGGTATCTCGGCAGGCATTGTCAGTGCCATGGGGTTTTTTCATAATCGGGTAAAAATTGCCCTGTATTATTTTGGTTTCCAACTGTTGTTCAATGCGCTCTGGAGTGTTGTTTTTTTTGGGTTTAGGAGTGCGTTCTGGGCTTTGTTGATCATCCTGGTATTGCTGGCATTGATCCTGGCGACCATCCGATGGTTTAAGGCCGTAAGTCTTTTATCGGCATACCTGCTTATTCCCTATTTCCTTTGGGTTTGTTTTGCCACCGCCTTAAATTACAAAATTTGGGAAATGAATTAATCTCGGTAACCGGTCTTTAGGTTACAGGTTCAGTCGAAAGTGTATGAATCGGGATCCTTATTCCGCTCCGGAAATTTCCAAAAGTTTTACCATCGTCCTATGATTTCTTGTCGTTGCCGAAACCCTGAGTTTTCTTTCAAGAAGGTTGTTGTTTAGTTTGGCCTTCCCTGCCCCTTTAAAACAAACAAGATAGCCGCAATCGCGTATAATTGTGCATTTCTCATGTTTAAATTTCTCTTCTTTAAAGTCCTCAACCAAAGAGGTTTCCGGAGTATCCTTGAATAACACGTAGTACATTTTGTTGCCTTCAGCGATCGTCATTTCCTTAAAAGGATTGGATTCCAGTATATCATTCCATTGCTCACCGGTCTTAATTATTACGGGGACATCAAAACCAAACCTGTCTTTAATTGCGAATTGGACCTCCTCTTCCAACAAACCGGGGACTTTTTTCTCATATTTGAAAACTACATTTCCGCTTTGGATGTAGCTGACCACATTCAGATAGCCCAGTGCCATAAAGAGCTCCCTGAGGTCTGACATGCGTATTTTCTTCTGCCCGCTGACATTAATACCTCTAAGAAGAGCGATATAGGTAAGCATGTTACACCAATCTTTTGATGCAAGGTAGCAGAAAATAAAAGAGATTAAAAATACCCGATTATGAAGTGTAGAATTTTTCATTTACATTTAATCCCTGTCATCATTTTATTTCCAATTAACCATCCGTAAAACCCTATGGAACAATTCATTCTTGCATTAGATCAGGGTACCACAAGCTGCCGCGCAATTATTTTTGACAAAAAGGGAAGCATTGTCTCCACCGCCCAAAAAGAATTTACCCAACATTTCCCAAAACCCGGATGGGTGGAACACGATGCGAGGGAAATATGGTCTACCCAGGCCGGCATGGCTGCCGAAGCAGTTACC
>DATGCB010000152.1:0-3979 GCA_035312365.1 Eudoraea sp.
TTAAAAAATTCCCGCTCTCTTTGCCGGTTAGCTTCCTTCCCAATCGTGGGATCCATTTGATTCTCCTGCATGATAACATCCTCATGGTAGTATTTTTCAAAGGCTTCCATTGCCTTGCCATCAAGGATCAGTGCATTCAAGTCATTGATTTTTTTTGATATGTCTTCCATAAAATGAGATTTTAATTTGAGAAGCAAAGTTCTCCCCATTCATCTAGAAGTAAAATAATCCATGCCAATAAATCAGGTTAAACTAGTTTAACAACTGATGTCTAACCCTGGTTTATTTGTGCCCGAATTTTGCTCAGGAATTCTTTGGTGATTCCCAGATAGGAAGCGATGAGGTACTGCGGGACCCGTTGGGCAATATCAGGATATTGATCTATGAAACTGATATACCGGTCCCGTGCCGTAAGACGGTGGTTGTTTACAATTCTTTTCTGCGCAGCAACAAAGGCATTTTGGATAATTATCCGGAAAAACCGCTCCAAAGCAGGGATTTTGGTATAAAGTTCTTCCAGGGTTGAGTGCGTAAATTGTAAGAGTTCACAATTTTCCAGGCACTGTATATTGTAATCCGCTGGTGTATGATTCACAAAACTGCCCATGTCCGAAACCCACCATTCCTCAACGGCAAACATAACCACGTGTTCCCCACCTGAAGAATCCGAATAGAAAACCTTCAGGCAGCCCGACAACACAAAACTCTCATAATGGCATATATCACCCTGTTGCAACACGTATTGCCCTTTCAGATATCTTCTGGAGCGCAGCCTTTCCTTCAAAAACAATTCCTCCTCTGTTGTTAAGGTAACATAACGATCAATATAGGTAAATAGCAAACGTTTATCGGAAGTACTTGTATTTTCCATATCCACCCTTATAGAAGTTCAATAATAGTAAGCGCATAAGTTTTAAGTGTAAACATTAAGTCGGGCTTGCGACTACTAACTAACGATTTAACTTCCAAATGGTTAAAAAATTACATCCTCGAATTAACAAGGTATACTTTATCAATCAATATACTCTGGTGCATATTCTTTCAGGCTCCGGCACCATAGAAGTGGATTTTAAAAACTATCCCGATTGGGAAGACAAAGCCATTTATTTATCCAAGGGGCAGTATATTAAATTCCTGTCAGACAATTTTCAGGTGCGTCTTATAGAATTTCCCGATGAAATTCTTTTCAGGTCCAAAGATATTCGGGTACTCTTTAAACACCTAATCTCACTCGGGTATATAAATTTCAGTGAATGTGCGGACTGCAAAAAATATCTGGGTCAAAGTGTCTTTTCTGAGTCCTTGTCTGGATTGATCGACACCTCGTCCAGACAATGGTTCTGGCAGAATCCTTTTCAGGCGAGTAAATCGGAATATCAATTGATATTCGACATTAAGGACATCATTGATGATCAATACACGAATCATTTAAGCCACCAGGATCTCGCTCTGCTGCTAAAAGAAAACGGCAATAAGGCACAGGCACTCGTAAAGGATAAAATTGGTATTACCATTAAGGAACTAATGGGCAGCAAGCGCCTTTTGGAAAGCAAAAGGGAAATTGCGTTTAAAGATGTAAGCATACAGGAGGTGGCCTATGGGATGGGCTACAAAGATCCCTCCTATTTCAACCGGGTATTTAAGAAATCAACCGGAATAAGTCCTGCACAATTTAGAAAGGATTTTGAATATGCAGAACGAGATTCGTTTGTACAAAACATATTGGAATTGGTACGTAACTACCATAAAGAACAGCGAGCATTGGATTTTTATGCCGGAAAAATGAACCTTTCGGTCAAGGCCCTATCACGCAAAACCCGGCAACAATTAAACACCTCTTTAGGGCAGCTTATACGATATGAGCTGTTACAGACAGCCAAAACAATGCTTACCCAGGAATGTAGTATCGCTGACATTGCCTTCCGGCTTGGATTCGAGGAACCCAATCATTTTTCACACTTCTTCAAACACTATTCAGGCACTTCACCTTCAGATTTCAAACTTCAAAAGTACCATTCTTAGCGCTTTTTTTGTAAGCAGCCAGCTTTGTATCCTTCAGACATTTGCAGTGAATTAATTAATCACTAATTGTCTAATTATTAAAAATGTATGAATGGATATTAAATCATTAACTACAGAAATGGACAGCATCGTGGCCCGGGGGGCCATTGTGGAGGCTGTCAGGAAGTTCTTCGCCCACAATGCCCGGACATCGGACTACAACCAGGTTACTACTGAAAACAAATCGCAAATGGTTGAAAAGATGGAAGGCTTCACAGATGCTATTGCCAGCGTAAATGGCATTACTCACCACCACACCATTGTGGATGGGTTGGTATCTGCATCGGAATTCACCTTTGATTTTCGAATGAAGGATAACAGTAGCATCTACTGGCATGAAATCATCCGAAGGATTTGGAATGAAAAGGGGCAAGTAGTCCATGAAGAATATTTCAACGCTTAACCCCCTGATCATGAAGCTACGTTTTATTACACCCACCCTACATGGGGTGGCAGATTACACAGCTGGTATCGGGCTTATTCTTGCTCCTTTTTTACTGGGCATTGGAGGGTCTTCCTCGTTGGCCATATGGTTATCAGTTTTTACAGGGATGGCCGTCATCGGCGCAAGCCTGCTTACAGATTACAAGCTGGGAGCATTCAGGCTAATACCTTTCCAGGGGCATCTGGCCATTGATTTATTGGTTGCCACAACCTTTATGATCCTGCCGTTTGCCTTTGAATTTTCAGGAACAGATGCGGTCTATTACTGGTTCAATGCCACCGTGGTATTTCTGGTGGTCTCATTAAGTTCAATTAATTAATAACAATTTAAAATCTCAAGAAATGAAAACTTTTAAAAACATCTCAACATTCGTTTTAACAATATTTATTGCAAGTACTTCCCTGGCCCAGGATAAAAAGGCCCACGATATTGATAATAGCAATATTGCTTTACAAAGCTACAGTCCTGTATCCTATCTGGACCTAGGAAAAGCTGAATTAGGACGCAAGGAATTTAAAACAGAACTCAACAAGGTGATCTATTATTTTACCAGTGCGGATCAAAAAAAGGCCTTTGACAAGAATCCCAGTCGCTACCTGCCGCAATATGGAGGGTATTGTGCTTTTGGTATTTATGCCGGTGCAAAATTTAGGCCCGACCCAAATAATTTTATAGTAAAGGATGGTGAATACTTTCTCTACTTAAAAAATCTGGAGTTAGATGCAAAACAACTGTGGTTGGCAGAAAAGAACCATGGCAAATTGGTAGATGTGGCCAACAAGAACTGGGGAAAACTTAAAACAACCTATAATTAATAATGTATATGAAAAAGATTGAAGTTCCAACAAGGAACATGGTAGACGAAAAGGCCAGGGCCATTTTTGATGCCCTGAATGAGAAACTGGGGATGGTCCCTAATATCTATGCTGTAACCGGTTATTCTTCTTCTGTCCTGGCCGATCATATCGAACAGACCAACAAGGTAGGTAAGGGCAGTTTCAACATGAAGGAAAAAGAGGCCATCAGACTTGCTGTGTCCGAAGTAAACGGTTGCACTTACTGCCTGGCGGCTCATACGGCCATTGCAAAAATGAACGGATTTACGCATGAGGAGGCAAGGTCATTCAGATCGTTAACTGCTGAGAATGAAAAGTTGTACGTGTTAACTACTCTGGCGGCAGACATCGTGGTTCACCGTGGGAAGCCTTCCCAATTAAAGCTGGAGGCATTCTTTGCGCAGGGTTATGATGAGAAGGCCCTTATAGATCTGGTAGCTGTGGTGTTGGACATAACGTTCACGAACTATATGCATGGGGTAACCAGGGTGCCGATAGACTTTCCTGAAGTTGCTTTAATTTAAGTTGGTTGTGAAGGTGCCCTACCATTTCTCTTGGTAGGGCGCCTTTTTTTATCTAAACATACTACACCAATAAAGATGAGACGCTCCTCGAAATATCTGTTAACGACCCTGGC
>DATGCB010000153.1:0-3662 GCA_035312365.1 Eudoraea sp.
CCAGGGTGCCCCCCTCTACGATCTGTGAATGGGTCACAGCCATACGCTCCAACTTTTCCCCGTTGAGCATCGCCTCCCTGACGGCCCATTGGTTCCCCGTGTTGTTCTTTGTTTCGATCGTAAATTTACCCCCTGGAAAATAGCCCGGGTGCAGACTTATCTCTATGGTCTTAAAGATTGGGCTGCCCAGTTGGTATTCAGGATCTTCTTCGGTACCTCCATTCATTTGGAACAATCCCATTTTTAACAATACAGACAAACTCCCCATTAGCCCCTGGTCCTCATCCCCGTTATAGCCCGTTGATGGATCCAAACCACTGAATACGGCATCCACAACTTTTCGTGACCAATACTGGGTTAGCTTGGGCCTGCCCAGCTGATTAAAAATAAAGACCGTTTGAATAGAGGGCTGATTGCCAAAATTGATGGGAATCCGACGGTATTCAGGGTGCACTTCAACATCGTGGGAGGTGCCTGAGGTAAATCCAAGTTTTTGGGCGGATTCGAACTGATTGTTCAATTTTTCGACCGCCTTTTCATTACCTCCCATCAACCCGGCCAGGCCTTCGATATCATGAGGAACAAACCAGGTGACCTGTGCCCCGTTCCCTTCAATAAAACCATGTTCATAACGATACGGGTCGAAATTTTGCATCCATTGGCCATCAACATCTCTCGGGCGCATCCATCCGGATTCCTTATGAAAAAGTTGGCTGTAATTTTTAGAACGATCCAGAAAGTATTGATCATCTTCTCCCAGGTTCAACTTTTTTGCAAGCTGTGCAAGCGTCCAGTCCTGGTACGCATATTCCAGGGTTAAACTGGCCCCATCCTGGTGACCTCCGAATTTACCTTCCGGGATTGGATAGGGTACGAACCCTTTTTCCAAATAATGCGTAAACCCGCCCCCTAATGATGTGGTATGTTCATAGCCCGCTTTTTCCATAATTCCGCCGGGCATGTGATTTTTCTTCAAAGCTTTATAAATGGTATCCAAATGATCCTTTACAATTCCCTTTTGAATGGCACTTACTATAAAAGGGGTTGAAGAAGCCCCTGTCATTACATAGGTATAATTACCCCCGGAAGGTCCCCTGGGAATGAGCCCTCCATCCTTGTAGTACTGCATGAAAGACTGCACGAACTCTTCCGTAATATCAGGATAAACAAGCCCCCAAAGTGTATTCAGCGTCCATTGAGCTCCCCAAAACGAATCCGAATTGTAGTGATTGAATTTAGGGGTGCCGTCCCTGTTCATTGGTAGTTGCCCTACCCGGAAGTTTTCTTTGGTATTGTCCGGGTAGGCCCCGTTAACATCATTGATGGTCCTTCTACCCTGCAGGCTGTGCCAGAGATCCGTGTAAAAACGGCGGTGCTGGACTTCGGTTCCGCCAACAACTTTTACCCGGCCCAATAGTTCATTCCACTCTGCCTTGGATTCATTGACCACTTTTTCAAAATCCCAATGTGGCATTTCCGTTTTGCTATTCTCCTTTGCGTTTTCAACAGAGGTATAGGAAATGCCTGCCTTCATCATGACATCCTTCTGTTCGGGATTTGTAAAAATGAGATAATTGCCCGTTTCATCGTCCCGGGCTATGGAATCAATTGCGGCGTTAAATTCCGACTGAAAAAATACCCTGAAAGGTTTTGGCCGTCTATGGGTGGGAGTCATTTCCAATTCACCGGTAATGGTTCTATCCCCTATCTTTTTTAACATGCCTCCCTCGTTTCCACTGGGGCCCAGTAAGCCGTTCAGATTAAATAATATTGCCGGTTTCTCCTCTGGCGGGAACGCATACCTGTGAACCCCAACGCGCCTGGTACTGCTTAATTCTACCGTGATACCAAACCGATCAAGGGTCACCTGATGGTACCCCGGAGCTACCTTTTCCGATCCATGAGAAAATTTTGAATAAAAATCGGTATAAACGGCATTCCTGTTTTCCTTTGAAACTATCACCGGCATAACGGAAAGTCCGGAGATCTGCCAACCGTGAATATGACTAAACCCCTTTATCGTATCTGTTTTGTACCGATAACCACTTCCCCATGCACCGCCAATTTGGGTGTCGGGACTCAGGTTGACCATACCAAATGGACGGCAGGCAGAGGAGAACAAGAACCATCGGGAATGGTCAGTATCTAACTGGTTATATACCAGATCAACGTAGTCTCCGGACCTGGTCACCTCTTCCTCCGTCAATGGGTCTTCTGCACAGGAACTCATAAAGACAACCCCGCAAACGAAAGGCATAATGCTTGGAAGCCGTATGCTGCTTAACTTCATCTTATATAAATTTAGGATTATTCCAGGAGGTTCCGAGAAAAGGCCGGATATCAACCTTATTTTTTATACTCCTCAGTACGAAGCAAGGACCTGTTAAAAATAAAGGCAAGCAAATACCTGCCTGCCTTTATTAAACTAACTCAAACAAACTAATTATGATCAACCTACACAAATCCGGTGAAAATTTATCCCGTATTTGCTTTTAAAATGGACAGGTAAGGATGGAGGTTATTGCCCTCCATCCCTGCCTGCAAACTGTGTATTAATACCCCTGATTCTGGTCCAAGAAACCATCGATACCCGAGGCGGCATCAACCGCACTTTGAGGAATTGGGAACAATCTATGGTTTGGATCCGAATCTGTCTTATCCGTCCATGGGTCCTCATATTTACCAAAGCGTATCTGATCACCCCGCCTGAATCCTTCCCAGTAGAGCTCAAAACCACGCTCGCGGAACAGGATTTCAAGATCAACGGAAGGCAATGCTTCCGGGGTTTGGGCCGGGCGGGCTGTTCTCGATGTTCTGACAGTATTAACATCTGTCAATGCTCCCCCTGCATCCCCATTCCTCAATTTTGCTTCTGCACGCATCAGATAAATTTCCGCAAGGCGCATTAAAACAAGGTCGACACTGCTAAAATTATTGCCATTGGGGGAGGTACGGCTAAACTGGTATTTGGAAACGCGATATCCAGTGTTATGCAGGGATCCTTGATTGCTGAAGTCAATTTGCAGGATATGATTCACATAGCCCACATCCCTGTCAGGACCGTTGCCCTTGGTTTGCTGCACCGGATAAATCCTGACACCGCCAGCACAGGTTAAAAACGCACCATCATCCCCTTTTCTGGGGCCCCATTGAACGCCGCGCAGGATTCCCCTGTCCATTTCAAATTCCAGGGGATCCACACAGAAATAGCTATCATCAGTTTCTGTAGCCACCTCCTGCACACGACCCTCAAAATCCAGTATCTGAGCATCGGGAATAACATTGTTCATTTGATAGAACCTCGCATCGGCTTCAGCAGGATCAACCGCACCATATGCGTCCACCCAGGTTTGGTAAAAGTCCGTCGTTATTGCCGGGCCATCCGTTCCGTCTGCACTGGGATGTTCGGGTCTGGGAAACATGGAACCCGCAATAGACCAATACGCCCATCGACTGTGTTCCCTGTTTAGAACACCCCGCTGATCCAAAGCAAATATTAACTCGGCATTGCTATTGTTATCATCATTGAAAAGGTCAAAATATTCCGGAGATAAGGCGAACCCACCGGAATTAATAATGTTGTCCGTATACTGTATTACCAAATTCATGTCTTCCGGGGTGAAATTCGGCGTACCGTAAGGGTCACGATAAACAGCGGCGTT
>DATGCB010000154.1:0-7440 GCA_035312365.1 Eudoraea sp.
GAAAAAACAGCGTATCGCTTCTTCAAGGATCCAAAATCCCAGTTAGGCGGTGTGAATTTTATGGCCATTGAGGGGAATATAGGCGCAGGTAAAACCACCCTTGCCCGCATGATCTCTGAGCAGTTCAACGCAAAACTGGTGCTGGAACGCTTTGCAGATAATCCGTTTCTTCCCAAATTTTATGAAGATCAAAGCAGGTATGCCTTCCCACTGGAGATGTCATTCCTGGCGGATCGATATCAGCAATTCACGGATGATACCACGCAATTTGATCTCTTTAAACAGTTTATGGTCAGTGATTACGACATTTATAAGTCATTGATATTCGCCCAGATAACGTTACAAAAAGATGAATTTGCCCTATACCGAAAGGTGTTTGGATTTATGTACCGGGAGGTTAGGAAGCCTAAAATATATGTATACCTCTATCAAACAACCAGCCGGCTACTGGATAACATAAAGAGAAGAGGCAGGGCGTACGAGCAGAATATTCCGGCGGAATACCTGGAAAAAATAAACCGGGGATATTTCAATTTCATAAAGAGTTATCCGGAACTAAATAAATTGGTCATCGATATTTCTGAACTCGATTTTGTGGATGACCAACGGGACTATACTACTGTTTTAGACAAATTGCAACAATTTGCGGCCAACTTGTCATATTAATGTTAAATAAGGAAAATATTTGCGTAGATGGACTGGATTTACTTTCTTGCATACTGCAATAAGAAACTAACTAACTCAAACTATATTGCTACCCTGATCCCGATGCCTATCGGGATCAGGGTTTTTTAATGCGTTCGGCCTGTAGTTTGGACCACAGGTCCCACACAACAACGCCTGCGCTGACGGCCACGTTCAGGGAGTGTTTTGTTCCAAACTGCGGTATTTCCAAAACCCCGTGGCACGCATTGACCACGTTTTGGGAGACCCCCTTCACTTCGTTTCCAAAAACCAGGGCATACTTAGTATCGCCCGCCACCTCCAATTCCTGCAACATCATTGCATTCTCTGCCTGTTCAACAGCCAGGCAATAATGGTCAGATCTGAGTTCCTGCATCAGCCCGAGTGCATCCTTGCGATATTCCCAATCTACACTTTCAGTGGCCCCGAGTGCGGTTTTGCGAATATCCTTGTGAGGGGGGGTGGCAGTAATACCGCATAAATAAATTTTTGATTTGAGAAAGGCATCGGCCGTCCTGAACACGGAGCCTATGTTATTGAGGCTCCTGACATTATCCAGAACCAGGACCACGGGCGATTTTTGAGCCTGCTTAAATTGACCGACGTCCAGGCGGTCCAGTTCACGGTTTTCAAGTTTTCGCATGTTTCGGTTTTGGGTTACACCGTCGCGCTAACCGGGAAGGCCGGCGGGACAGGTTTTTATGAATTCCCGTTTGCAAATGTTCGCGTATCTCTGCTAAAAGTTATCGCAAAATATCAACATGGGTATGGATTGCTAAAGGAAAATGGTATTTTCGTTTTTAGGCTTTCGTTGTAAAAATAAACTATTAAAATCGCTTTGGCCAAAACACGAAATACAAAAAAGGTCACCCCTTTGATGAAGCAGTACAACACCATCAAGACCAAATATCCTGATGCCCTGTTGCTGTTCCGCGTGGGTGATTTTTATGAGACCTTCGGGGCCGATGCGGTAAAAGCCTCAAAAATACTGGGCATCATCCTAACCCATAGGAATAACGGTGGAGACAGGACTGAACTGGCCGGCTTTCCACATCACTCCCTGAATTCCTATTTGCCGAAATTGGTAAAAGCGGGGCAGCGGGTGGCCATTTGTGATCAGCTTGAAGATCCTAAACAAACGAAAACGATCGTAAAAAGGGGGGTTACCGAATTAGTTACCCCGGGGGTCGCCATGAATGACGATATTCTGCATTCCAAAACCAACAATTTTCTATGCGCCGTTCACTTTGAGAGGACCCGGCTGGGTGTTTCATTTCTGGATATATCAACCGGTGAATTTCTCACCTCCGAAGGCAACGAGGAACAAATAGACAAACTGCTTCAGAACTTCTCCCCCAGTGAGATTTTAGTTTCAAAAAGTCACAGGGCAGATTTTCAGGAAATGTTTGGGAAACAACATCACACTTTTTTTTTAGAGGACTGGATATTTCAGGAAGATTATGCCAATGAAACGCTGACCACCCATTTTAAAACGAGCACCCTGAAGGGTTTTGGTGTTTCTCACTTACGGGCCGGTATCGTGGCCTCCGGGGCAGTACTGCACTACCTGTCTGAGACTCAGCACAGGCAATTGCAACACATCAACCGGCTGCAAAGGGTCACTGAAGAGGACTATATCTGGATGGACCGCTTTACCATCAAAAACCTGGAACTTTATCATTCCAATAACGCCAACGCGGTGACCCTGTTAGACATCATTGACAAAACCAGGTCACCCATGGGAGGCCGTATGCTGAAACGATGGATGGCGCTGCCGTTAAAAAATATTGAAAAGATCAGGCGCCGCCACCAGGTGGTCTCCTTCCTGGTTGAGCAAGAAGAAGATTTACAAAAGCTGCAGCATTGGATAAAACAGATCGGGGATCTTGAACGCCTCATCTCCAAAGTGGCTGCAGGGAAAATTAACCCGAGGGAGGTAGTGCAACTTAAGAATTCTCTCGGGGCCCTGGTCCCCATAAAACAATTGATCTCACAGTGCAGCAATGATTCATTACAGGCGATTGGTGATCTCATTGATCCCTGTGAAATGCTCCGTGACAGGATCCGGGAAATGCTCCATGAGGAAGCCCCGGTCAATATTGTGAATGGCCACACTATTGCCGGGGGATATTCTGAAGAACTCGACGAACTCAGGGGGCTTGCAATTTCCGGGAAGGACCATCTGGATCAGATGCTTCAACGGGAAACCGAACGAACAGGCATCACCTCCCTGAAGATTGCTTCCAACAATGTGTTCGGATATTATATTGAGGTTCGCAATACGCATAAAGACAAGGTGCCGCAGGATTGGATCCGCAAACAAACGCTGGTGAATGCCGAACGCTATATCACCGAAGAATTAAAGGAGTATGAAACAAAAATTTTCGGGGCCGAGGAGCGGATCCAGGAGCTGGAGCAACTGTTGTTTTCACAACTCGTCCTTTGGATGCAGGAATATATTCCCCAGGTTCAGAACAATGCGCAACAGATCGCCCAATTGGATTGCCTTTGCGGATTTACCCAGCTGGCCGTGGAGGAGCATTATATTGCACCAAACATCAATGACGGTACCGAAATTGAGATAAAGAACGGGCGGCATCCCGTCATTGAAAAACAATTACCGCCGGGCGAACACTATGTCCCGAATGATCTTGTTTTAAACAGGAAAGATCAGCAGATTATCATGATCACAGGGCCCAACATGAGTGGTAAATCCGCCATTTTGAGGCAGACGGCATTAATTGTGCTCCTCGCCCAGATGGGAAGTTTTGTTCCTGCAGAAGCGGCCCATATAGGGGCGGTGGATAAGATCTTCACACGGGTTGGCGCCAGCGATAATATTTCCATGGGTGAATCCACTTTTATGGTGGAAATGAACGAGACCGCCTCTATCCTCAACAACGTTTCGGAACGAAGTCTGGTCCTTTTAGATGAGATTGGCCGTGGGACAAGTACCTATGACGGGATATCCATTGCCTGGGCCATAACAGAATACCTGCACGAACACCCTGCCAGGGCCAAAACCCTGTTTGCCACCCATTACCATGAACTCAATGAAATGGAGGTCACCTTTGAGCGGATAAAAAATTACAATGTTGCTGTAAGGGAGTTAAAGGATACCGTACTATTTCTCAGAAAACTCAGGCCCGGAGGCAGTGAGCACAGTTTTGGGATCCATGTGGCAAAAATGGCGGGTATGCCGCAACAAGTAATCCAAAAAGCGAACAAAATCCTTAAGAAACTGGAAAAATCCCACTCCAGCGAGGAGTTAACCGATAAACTGCAGGCCGGTCAGAATGAGGTGCAGCTTAGTTTTTTTAATCTGGATGATCCCTTATTGGAACAGATCAAGGAGGAGATCCTGCATTTGGATATTGATACCTTAACCCCGGTGGAGGCACTGATGAAACTGAACGAGATTAAGCGGCTTCTCAGCAAAAAGAAAAAAGCCAGTTCGTGATCGATTCTTTTTAATCAATATTTCTTTACTTTTTACAGATTTATAGTAAATTTGCATCCTGTCTTTTAAAAAGGCATCGTTCCTGTAAATACGCGAAAATAGCTCAGTTGGTAGAGCGCCACCTTGCCAAGGTGGAGGTCGCGGGTTCGAATCCCGTTTTTCGCTCCATAAAACGCTGCTTGCCGGCGTTTTTTTATTCAGTTCTACCTCCTTCTCCGGCAGCAGACGGATTCGGAGGAAATGCCTGCTCGAGTGGTGGAATTGGTAGACACGTTGGACTTAAAATCCAATGGCCATTATGGCCGTGCGGGTTCAAGTCCCGCCTCGAGTACAGATGAATGGAAAACCATAGCGAGAGCTATGGTTTTTTACTTCGAAAGCGTGGCCAACTTTAGTTGAGCCAAAGCTTGAGGAGTAAAAACTAATCATGCAATGATTTGTTTTCCATTCTCAACATGTTCGGGTGGGACTCACCGACGAAGGAGGTAATTTCCGCCAGAGAAACTTCATCTTAGGATCTTCAGAATTAATTGAGGAATTGCCTTTTCATTTTCAAGATGTTCGGGTGGGACTTAACGACGAAGGAGGTAATTTCCTCCTCGAGTACTTTAAAGCCCTGTTAATCTTTTGATTTTCAGGGTATTATTATTAAATAAGTAACAGAATAGTAACAATTTCCTATTTGAGGTACAATTTAATACAATACCCTATATCCTAACAGCTTGCGAGGATCTACGACAGAATAGAGGCCTTGTCCGTACTGAATATATCTGCTTGAGCTTTAAGCACAGATTTAGTTTGTTTAGTCAATTTTTTGTACTGACTTATTAAAATTGAAATATCCTTTTGATTTAAATCAGTTATGAGTTGAACGCTTTTATTAATAGTTCGTCTACCGTAGGTTCCAGCTGAATAAGAAACAACAAGAAAATCACCTAGTAAACGAACTTCATAAAGATCTGCCAGGATCAAGCCAAGCCCTCCTATTACTGCCATTTTCGAAATTTCAACTGTTGGCAATAATTATTAAACACTTCATTTCATAATTTAGCAGGGAAAGTTTTCTGCGCGAATTAATTAAAGTTAGCCAGATGGCAAGGGCGTTTTTAATTAATCAAACCGATTTTATTCTCGAAATCCTGGCTATCCAATTGATTCATTTTAATATCAACGAAATCATACTCAAATATTTCGTCTCCGTGATGCAGAATCGCCCTTTTGAAAAAGGATATACCCTCTATTTTTTCCCAATCTTCAAAATGAACGGAAACCTTCCCGCCTTTATCGTCTAATTGAGATTCATATCCCAGAGGGATATAAGTATCGAATGAATAATAAAAGTTTATCGATCGACTCATCCCATCCTTGAATTCAATATTAAATGCCGTTTGATTCATGAATTCCGTGATACTTAACAATACCGGATCAAGATATCTATGTTCCGGCCAAAAACTTAGCCAGTGAAGCTCATGTCCATAAATGGATTCCTTCACCGAAATATCCATATCCTCCTTGAGGGATTTGGTATTCAGATCGTAGGTCCAAGATGAACCGATTCCATGTTTCAGAATGAAATGACGCTTATCATAAATTTGTTCCAATCTTCCGTCTGTTTTACTGGATAACACTAATGTCTGGAATGATCGTTCAGGTGCCTTACATTGGGCGTATGCATAGATAGAGGTATTGTCGGTTGGAGAGCCTAAATTTTCTCTGATTTGGTTCAACAATACAATGGCACTAGTTCTTTTATCCGCCTCGGTATTTGCGGAACTGATGATTTTCCACTCACCATTGATCTTTTTTAATACACTTTGCCATGACACTACCCAGTAAAGAGGGGTCCCAGCCAAGATTCCCTTGACGGTCACGGATCCTATGTAGCTGGCCAATGTCCCATCATCGGATATTTCAATTATGGGGTCATCTCGTTTGGTCATTTCTTGAATTACCATTTTGTCCAGATACGACTGCGTCGAATTGATCATATCCGACTTTTTTACAAGAGTTACCGTGCCTTGTCTGACATCATACCAACTTTCAGTATTAGGTTGATAAAACTGAATTGCATCCTTGCTTTCATGGGCCCTATCCACCAAATCAATCTGTGCTTGAATCTTTTTCTTTTCCGTTTCAAAGTCCACTGATTTTTGGCATGACCAAATGAAAAGGGATAACAATAATAAAATTTCTTTTTGCATGGGATAGAAGTTATGATTCTTAAGTATTGTATAGTGAGAGTATTGTAAATTGTTCTTTTCCTAATTCCTTTGGCGTTTCAACCCTAGTGAACATCAGTTATTCGGGAAACAAAAGGAATGGAACTACACTCCACTTCTTGTTTCAAAAATTAATTCGATTGCAAGCCTTTTCCATAAAATTGGTGATATGGTAATTGCTTTCACCAACGAATCCGTACCAAAGATCAAAGGGCCATAAGAGGGTTTAATAACATTTGCATTTAATAGTTATAATGTTTCAAATCTCAAATATTATTCTGTGGTTTTTCCAGTTCACAATTTAAAGTAACCCTATTGAGCAACTCATTTAATTGTATGATTTCCTTTCGTCCCAATCCTTGAAGCGCCTGCTTTCTGTTTTCCCTAATTACAGGACTCAAATCCTTAACTAATTCTCGTCCATTAAGGGTAATATTAAGTTGACTTTTACGCCTATCATGTCGATGTACGCTTCTATCTAAATAACCTTTGTTCACCATCAATTCGATCATTCTTGTAATTGAAGCATAGTCCTTGAATAGAAATTCTGCCAATTCCACCTGTGATACATCCGGATTATCGCTTAATTGAATCAAGACCAACATCTGATTGATCGTAATGTCTTTTCCCGATTCTCGAATTCTTTTTTGCGCGAATTTGCGATAAGCCTTGATAGCTTTCTCAATCGAATAGAAAATAGTTTCAGTTGGCATGTTAATGTCCATATTGCCATATTTGACATAAATATAATTGATATATCAAATAAAAAAAATTAATTGGATTATTCATGTTTTATTAAATGGTTATTTTGTGAAACTAAAATCTGAAGTAAAATCTATTGATTAGGAATCGCTTTTTTGAACTTTTAGATATAAAATTAACTTAAGGACTAAAATGATCAGTTCCTCAAAACGAATCATTGTAACTTTCCCTAAAAATGTAGCCTTCCCTATCCAAGGAGATTGTTTTATCAATTTGGTAGAAGTAATTTCACTTTTATCCACATAAATTACCATTTCCCGGGTACATAATAGGTACAACATTTTGTTGTACCTATTTCAATACAAATGACTTCGT
>DATGCB010000155.1:0-2575 GCA_035312365.1 Eudoraea sp.
CATAATGTCAACATCCTTTTCCTTCCATAATTTTTCCAGATGTGGCGGAACAGGTGTGAACGAAAGGCTGAAAGCGCTTAGGACTATGTCCTCATCACCGTCATCGTCCATATCACCGGTATCCATTAAAAACCAACGTCCATTGTTCAATTCGGCAGAAGAATACGGGATAAATTCAAATTTCCCGGAGTCTCTGTTTTCCAGATAAACAAAGGATGCCCCTTTTTTGTACCGGTAATCCGGAAAGGTGGAGAGCAGCCCAAAATCCACATCCCCGTCCTGATCAAAATCACGGGCAACAACCCGTGTTGCCCCGTTGAAGGGAAAGAAGAAAGATTCCTGAAAAATATTACTTCCCTGATTGATATGAATGCGCAATCCGTGGTATGGTTTATGTACAAAAGATTTGTCTGCATTATCTCCATGGACCGTAACAATATCTTTGTCACCGTCGTCATCATAGTCGAAGAGTTCAAACCAACTGCTTCCGTAGACCGGGCTAAAACGAATCGCCTTGTCCGCTTCAAATTTCAGATCTTCCCCCTGGTAAAGAATCGTAATACCTTCATCACCCTGAGCGGTCATGGCCACCAGATCGGTCTTTCCGTCGTTGTTCATATCTTCGGCAATGACCCGTATTGTTCCGGGCAGGTTAAGCAACACTTGTTTTTTGTATGTATCATCCACCCCGCGGGTCAAAAGGCTCAATTGCCCGGTAAGGTCCCCAAATTCACTGACGACGAGTTCCATCCTCCCATTATTATTAAGATCATTAACCAGGGTATGCACAGGCCTGTGGAAGGTTTCCGGAAGGGGCACTGCCCTGTTCCCGGGCCCGGTAAAAATACGGCCACCTGGAATTTCCGAGGGCCGCAGGTTTCCGATCGTGGTAACATAAGAGGTGTCATTTACAATGCTATATGCGACCACCGCACTACCGAAACGGCCCATGGAACCCATTTTTTTGTCCTGAATATTATACTCCAGCAGGTTCCCGGAAAAGTCCCCGGCATTGAGCTTTTTCCGTTCCGGGTTAAAATTGAGATAGGTGATGGTGGATCTGCCGTTGCTATCCAGGGATACAGGCCTTGTGGAAAACATTTGCATTTCCCCGGTTGGTCCGCGGGCAGCGGCCGCTGACAAAGAATCCGGGGCTATGGCAAGGATATACCCCTTGAGCAATTCCCAGTCTTCTTTACTTATTGCGGGTTTTTCCGGAAATATCCCCGTTTTGATCACAGCGTCCATCTCGCTGAAAGACAGTCCCTGGTACGGATCAAAACCTCCTGTGCGTATCCCCATCCTGGCTGCCATATCCGGTAAAATCCTGGAAGCCCATATCTCCCGCGGCAGATCATTTATCTCCGGTGCCTTGTGACAACCGGAGCAATGCATGGTAAACAGGCCGCTTTCCTTCTGATCTTTTGGGGCGGTACAGGAAATGCACAACCCCACAAACAATCCTAAAAAGATTCTACCCATATGCTTATCTTAGGTGCACTAAATTTACGGGATAATTCTCAAACCCGCCTTTCAACAGTTATCTCCCAATGGATGACCTATAATATTTTAAAAAGAACACTGTTGGCCGCAGGCATTTTAATTCTGTGTGCTGCCTTCTATATCTATCCGAAGTTGAGCATCATTTCCGGATATGCCGCAAAGAATATGGCATCGTCCGTCCACATAGCCAAGCGAAGTGCACCAAGTGTTTGTGATAACGATCATAATGTGCTGCTTATTAACCTGGCTGACACCAAATTGGACAGGGAAGGTGATGCCGTTTCAGCCTCTGTCTTTGGATTGATGGAACGCAGGGCAATTTGCCGGAATGGCCTTGGATGTACCCTTGTCAATAACGGCCCCCGCCCTGCTCAAAAGCACCCACGGCCCCATCGTACTATAAAAGTGCCCGACCTGCCTTTCCCATACGGGAATAACGACCAGAGGGACAGCATTTTCGCAAATGTAGATTACGAACTACTTCAGAAGGCGCTGGACGGAGCATTCGCGCGACCGGAAATTCAGAAGACGAGGACCGTACTGGTCGTCTACAAAAACCATATAATAGCGGAACGGTATTCCCAGGGTATGAACAGGGCAACGCCAATTCTCGGCTGGTCCATGACAAAAAGTGTCTTTGCCACCTTTTTTGGCATCCTGGAGTATCAAAAGAAAATTGATGTGGCCACCTTCCGGCCCTTTATGGTCCATGGTTCCCCGGGTATGGACAAGAAAGACCCCCGTACCCTGATCACCCTGAATCATCTCCTGCGCATGCAAAGCGGACTGGCGTGGGACGAGGATTATACGAGTATTTCCGACGTAAACAAAATGCTCTTTCTGGAAGATGACATGAGCCGGCCGCAGGCAGAAAAAGAAATCGTAGCGGCACCGGGAGAGATCTGGAATTACTCTTCGGGAACTACCAATTACCTCTCCGGCATATTGAGAAAAGAATTGGGATCCTATCAGGAATATTTGAATTTTCCTTATGTTGCGCTTATCGATAAAATTGGAATGAGTTCAATGCTCCTGGAGGTCGATATGGCTGGAAATTTTGTCGGATCATCCT
>DATGCB010000156.1:0-31894 GCA_035312365.1 Eudoraea sp.
AGATTAATCCCGCGCCTGCAAATAGAAACCCCAATCCGCCAAAAGCGGATTGAGGGTTTTTTAATTTCCTGCACTCGCCCAGGCAAGCCTGGCTCGTGTTGAAATTAAAAAACCCGCGCCATTCGGCACAGGTTTCCCGCTTGATGTGGGACATACTGGATTACAGCGCCAGCTGTGATCCGGAAGAAACCCACGCCTGCAAATAGGGCCGAACGATTGCAAAAGGTCCGGTGAACCTTTTGCAGTGAGGAGCCAGCCGGTGCGCTGGCTCTTACTGTACAATGAATTTCTTACACTCCCCCAGGCAAACCTGGCTCGCGTTGAAATTAAAAAACCCGCGCCATTCGGCGCGGGTTTCCTGCTTGATGTGGGACATACTGGATTCGAACCAGTGACCTCTGCCCTGTCAAGGCAGCGCTCTAAACCAACTGAGCTAATATCCCGTTAGGGTCTGCAATATCGGAAAATTATCAGAGGATTTTATAAAGACCCGGGAAATAAATTTACCCCCGGAAATTGGGCGCTACTGATCAAAAAATACGAGGAGAACAAGGTCCTCCTCAATGTCTATAAAACGGTGGTCAACCCCGGCTTTTACAAACAAAACACTTCCGGGTCGTACTATTTCTTCCCTGCCACCGGCTGTTAATTTAGCTTTTCCCCGAATCACGTAATACACTTCATCCGTATCGTGAGGCTGTTGCCTGTCTTCCTCCCCCGATCGCAAATTGTACATACCGGTCAACAGGTTCTTTCCCTTGAGAAATGCCATCCATCTCTGGTCGTTGTATTGTAGTTCAGAAAGCAATGAATCCGTGTGAAAAAACAAGGCATCCGGATCCCCGGACATGTCGGATTCCTGCCCGTATGCGCCCGAATAACCCAGCAATGTAATGAGCGATAGCAAAAAAATAGTTTTCTTCATTGTACGATCAATTAAACCTATGAGACCAAATGGCCACAGGCAGAAAGGTACAATTTATTGTGGAAAAATGTGAAATTGGAGCGGAAAGGGAGGTCAGTTGACGGGAACACTCATGGTTCTATACAAATTGAAATAAAACCAGGACCGACATAAAAACCACGTACATGCTGCCAATGACAACAAAGAGATCAATAAAGCTGAATTTTCTTTTCATAGAGATAAATCTAAGGCACAAACCCAAAGTCTCAAAAAAAACCGGACTAAGGATCAGATCTTTGGATAAAGTGCTATTTTAAAGTATCCCAGGGCCCAAAATCAATGTTGTAGTAAATCTCCCGGCTGATAATGCACAGTGCCGGCTATAAGTAGATTCTTTAAAAGGTCCCACCCGGGTACCTTTCCGCCTGTCGGCGTATCGGGGCTCCATCGGAAAACCACTCCTGCAAACCTGCCCCGGCGGGGGCCCTGGGGCAGCTGTTATCAATTCGCGCCTTTTTTATGGATGTCAATTGATCTAAACTCTGAAAACCAGGGATTTATTCCAATAGGTAAAGCAAGCCTGGTTCCGAATTTCAGATCTCCTTCCAAAAGCCCTAATACCCTACTCTTCCCGGTTGCCTTTCGCATTTGCCGTAGAACTCTCCGGATGGTGCGTCCCAATGTTCGGACATCCATTCCAGGATGGTGTATTCCCCTTTTTTGATACTTCTAATAAAGCATCTGAAAGAACCTGAGAACCTGATTTCAGGATTTCGGTTGCGTCCGTAAATTAAATGGTTGAACGGAACTTTGGTTCTGACTAATAATTCAGATATTTTAAGTTGTAATCCTGCAGAACATATTTTCTTTTCCACTCCAAATATCCATAGAATGGGATAACAAAATACAAAATTGCCCAAAGTGCATAAATGTTTAGTCCCCTGGAAAAATACAGGTAAATACTTAAGCCATTCAATCCTATCCAAAATACACGGGCACTCACAATATTTTTAGCTTCCAAATAACTGGCTAAAAAACTGAATATAGTGGTAAAGCCATCAGGTAAGTTTCTTCAGCGTCAGTGTAATTATCAAAACAGTAACCTAAAACCAGGGCAATTGAAAATCCCCCGGAAAGGCCTTTTAGTGACTTGAAAATCCCCATTTTGAAATGTCCAAAGTATTTTCATCATTATTACCTCCATTCCATAGGTAACAGCGATAAAACCCGATGAGGACATAAAACAAATACAAAATACATTCCGTATACAATTTGGTCCGATAAATTAACTACCTGCTACACATTGAACCAAGAATACCAAATAACCAGCATATTTTTTTCCCTTTAAAAGAAAAAAGAGGAAAGCCATATTTAAGGCTACACTTAAAAGCTCAAGAATTGAATCCATTAATTTTTTCGCAACCGTATATCATTTGGCCACGGATCCTTTTTTTGAACTTTGCTTACTTGTTTAATTTTTGGATTTTACCGCTGTACAGGTAACTTTAATCTTACCGCCAAATGGAAGACATTGTGCCTGATAAATGGTTCTTGCGGGTCTCTTGCCTTCAGGAAATAAATCCATGAACAGCATATTAACTGCCGGCAGGTCGTTTAAATCATCAAAAGCGATATCTACAAATACAATGTCGTCTTTTAAAAACCCGGCATTTTCTATTGCAGCGAATAGATTCGAGAAAGAGAGTTCGGCCTCTTCCGTAATACTCCCTTTTATATACGTTCCATCACCATTTACTGCTAACTGACCGCTTACAAAGCACATATCATTAACAACAACGGCATGGCTTATTGGATTAGACCATTTGGGAAGTCCGGCACCTTCAGTTATGTATTTCTTTGAACTCATTTCAATCGTTTTTTCGAGCTTTAATGATTACCCACCCCTTTTAAAGTCATCTTTACTGGCTTTATAGTACCATCCTTATTGAATTCCATCTTATCCATACACGTAACCCGGTGGTCACGGTCCTGGTTGGGTATTGGCCTTCTATGGTATACGATGATCCATTCATCCGTCCCTGGCTTATTAATTACGGAGTGGTGTCCTGCCCCGGTTGCAATATCCCCTTCTTTTGCTTCCAAAATAGTGCCGATACGATTGTATGGACCTGTCGGTTTATCGGACATGGCGTAGGCCACTTTGTAACTTCCATCTGTCCAATTACCTTCCGACCACATAAAATAATAGATTCCCTTACGCAAGAACATAAATGGGCCTTCCACGTAGCCCTCTGGCGTAATTTCTTTGAACAGATTACCATCTTCCCAAGGCAAGAAACCTGTAAACCTGGAGTTGAGCCTTCCAAGGTTGCAATGGCTCCAGCCTCCGTAGAAAATATAATAGGTGCCGTCCTTATCCTTGAAAACAAATTGGTCGATGGGCTGGGCATCATTGTAGAAATCAGAAATAAGGGGCTTCCCCAAATAGTCCTTAAAAGATCCGCCGGGACTGTCTGCCACAGCCACCCCAATTCCTCCAAAATGGTTGATGTCATTATCGGGATCATAAGAATCCCTACCAGGTCTCTGAATATCGTTCGCCCCGAAAAACAGATAATATTTGCGTTCCTTCTCAATAATTGATGGTGCCCAAAGCGCCTGCCTTAACCACTTGATTTTGGCTGTATCTAAAATACGTTCGTGCTTTTGCCAATGAATAAGGTCTTTGGATGAGAAGGCATCAAAATGTAGTTGTTTGTCATAATCATCGGAAAACGTGGGATAGACCCAATAGGTATCGCCAAAAACAGCGCCTTCCGGATCGGCGTACCACCCATTAAAAATAGGATTGTTATGCTCTTCTCTGGGTTCTTGTGCAAATGTGCAAGAACCGAACAATGAACAAGCCAATATGAAAGAGCTTTTGACATTCATGATTAACTCCTATCTTTTATTTGAATTTTTAAATTTTATTGCCTAATAACCAAGATATTAAACCATTATTAGGAACACTTTTAACGACTCGTACACATATGTTGAAGTAGAATTTTCATTGCTGTTTGGGCATATTATCGCCCGCAAAAACAACATCCGGTATATTGAAAAAATCGAACCGACTATATTCACGCTTAACAATTATTGTGCTGCCCCCTAACATGTTAACTTGCTCATATCTCAACGGTATCCCTTTTTCGATCCAAATCCAATATTTAGTAGCGGAAATACTTCCATCGTTTTCACCAACAGCAAGAACGACAGTTTCGGCCCCTTGGATTTCTTCCCTTCCAAACACCTTAAATTCTTGATTTTCCAACCCTTCGGTATTCAAAATATGCCGAATCCTAATGATTGGCACATCCGGATTCTTTCCCTCTTCATTATTGAGCGATTGTTCTTTGGAAACATATACTCCATCCGGCCTGAATATCACCGATGATTTTTTCCCATTTTTCATGAATTCTTTTCTCATAGAGCCCTCCTTTATCCAGACCTTTGTCTCCGAAGAAACTACAACGGCTTCCAATCCTTTCAGCTGACTTGTTACAACCACTTTTTCATCATAGGCGATTGTTTTGATTCCGTTTGCCTTTGATAGAATTGTCGGGATATCAAGTTCCTGGGCAGAAACCAGCGCACAAAAAAAATAAAAAATGAAGAAAATTCTTTTTGGTGTATTGATTTTCAAACTTTCTTCATTTGCCATACCAATTGCATGAGACCTGTTCATTTTATATCGTTTATTTAAACTTTATCAATTGGGTTACGATTTCGATCTGAAAATTAATATAGCAATTTCAGACTACGAAATCAAACTATATAATAACAAGACATTCACATAGGTATTTTTAGTTCACTGAATTATTAACCGTGACGACTAACGTGGTTTTTATTACTTGATGTATTCAAATTTGAGATTAAATAAACCTTAAGAGTGGCTGCGAGATAATAGAACTTAGGAATCGTGACCTCCTCCCATTCTATATACCTGTCAAATGTAGAGGATCCGGGCTATTTTCAGTGTTTTCTAGGAACTGGTCCAATTCACGCATTCAAATAAATCAGTTGCAAGGCATTCTCAGGATCATACCCTGCCCTGTAAAGTGCACACCACAAGACACTATGAACCCAGTAGACTGCCATTAAATTATTACTGTCTTTTCCATGTTCTTTAATTTATTTTCTTTTCATTTGTCCTCACAAATCAAATGACGGATTTGTTTTTTAGCTTTAAGCTGAAAATCATGCAATATATTTCTCTGTTCGAGCTATGGGAGATTAGGAAGTCAATACCTGTAGCAGCTTATAAGATAGGCGGTCGAATTTTAAAGCTAACTTCCCCTTTTACCATGTCGATTGTGCAAAGTCAGCACAACTACTTTTTTATCCCTACCACACAGGAACAAATAATTATTTGAGGCTGCGTTACTTCCCAGTATTGTAAGGCTTAATCACTGTTTTAATATAGCTATCCATTTGTTTAAAATTTTAATTATATCACTCCATAATGAATACAAAGTATATTGACCTAATTGATCAAACCTATGTCTTTCCCCAGGAAGAGTTTAGTCTTGATGGAGAAAACCTGAAATTTCATGACATTCCACTAAAAGACCTGGTTACCCGATATGGAAGCCCCTTAAGGTTTACCTATTTACCCAAAATTTCCGAGAATATTCAAAAGGCAAAAAAATGGTTTGCCCATGCCATAGAAAAAAACGGTTACAAAGGAAACTACTGGTACTGTTATTGTACCAAAAGTTCACATTTTCAGCATGTCATGCACGAAGCGTTAAAAAATGATATTCATATAGAAACCTCTTCAGCGTTCGACATTAATATAATAGAGCAATTAAAGTTGGATGGAAAGCTGGCGAATAATGCGTATGTGATTTGTAATGGTTTCAAGCGAGCACAGTATATTGAAAATATAGGCAGGTTAATCAATAATGGGCATAAGAACTGTATCCCGATTTTAGATAATTATGCAGAAATAGATTTGCTCTCGGAGGTCATCGAAGGTAATTTCCAGGTCGGTATCCGTATTGCTTCGGAGGAAGAGCCCACATTTGAGTTTTACACCTCTCGTTTGGGCATAGGGTATAAGAACATCGTCCCGTTTTATGAAAGTCAAATCAAGAACAATGACAAGGTAGCGCTTAAGATGCTCCACTTTTTTATCAATACGGGAATTCGTGATAACGCCTATTATTGGAATGAACTCTTAAAATGCCTGAAGGTATATGTGCGATTGAAAAAAATCTGTCCATCCTTGGATAGTCTCAATATTGGAGGAGGTTTCCCAATCAAAACATCTTTGGCCTTTGAGTACGATTATCAATATATGATTGATGAAATAGTGTACCAAATCAATACCACCTGTTCAGAAGCAAACGTACCCGTACCTCATATTTTCACCGAATTTGGAAGTTTTACGGTTGGGGAAAGCGGGGGTGCCATTTATGAAATTATTTATCAAAAACAACAGAACGACAGGGAAAAATGGAATATGATCGATTCTTCGTTCATCACAACATTGCCAGACACATGGGCCATTAACAGGCGATTCATTATGTTGCCCATAAACCGTTGGCAAGATGAGTATGAAAGGGTACTTTTAGGCGGGCTTACGTGTGATAGCGATGATTATTACAATAGCGAACAAAATATTAACGCCATATATCTGCCGAAGTACAAAAGGGATAAAACGCTCTACCTGGGGTTTTTCAATATAGGTGCGTATCAGGAGACCCTGGGAGGTTACGGAGGTTTACAGCACTGTTTGATTCCCCAACCGAAGCATATTCTGATCGACAGGGATGAAGATGGGAATATCGTCACGACCTTGTTCAACCCCCAACAAAAAGCCGAAGACTTTTTGAAAATTTTGGGATATAATACGCATCAAGTTGTCCCGGAAGAGAAAAAATTGGTGCCAGTTATAACAACCGCCTAAGGGCACAATGCAAATCAGTAAAATGAAAACAACAAAGAATTACGCTGGTATTACCGACGAATTCGCACAATTGGAAACTGCAAAAGTGGTTTTAATACCCGTTCCTTATGATGGAACAAGTACCTGGGGAAAAGGCGCCGACAAAGGACCGGATTCATTTTTGGAGGCTTCTGAAAATATGGAGCTATATGATATAGAAACGGATTCTGAGGTGTATGAACAAGGTATTTATCTGGCGAATCCTATTACAGAAAATAGCGCTCCTGAAGCTATGGTAAATACGGTTCACAATACAACTAAAGAATACATTAAACGCAATAAGTTCGTGACCCTTGTCGGTGGCGAGCATTCCATAAGCATTGGCACTATCCGGGCATTCAATGAATGCTTTGACAACCTCAGCGTTTTGCACGTAGATGCACATGCAGATCTCCGTGAGTCCTATCACGGCTCCAGATACAACCATGCCTGTGCGCTACACGAAGCAAGTCAGACCACTAACCTGGTGCAGGTCGGCATTCGCTCAATGGATGCCATTGAAAAAACGCTCATGGATACTGAAAAAACCTTTTTTGCCCAGGATATGGCCAATGATGAATATTGGATGGATAAAGCGGTGGAAGCATTGACCGACAATGTTTTTATAACATTCGATTTGGATGCTTTGGACCCGTCAATAATGCCATCAACAG
Organism: Eudoraea sp.; assembly: GCA_035312365.1. Taxonomy (GTDB): domain Bacteria; phylum Bacteroidota; class Bacteroidia; order Flavobacteriales; family Flavobacteriaceae; genus JAFMPW01. The sequence continues at coordinate 7,511 of DATGCB010000156.1, forward strand.
GTACACCGGAACCAGGCGGACTTTTATGGTACGAAACACTGGAGTTCTTAAAGCAGGTATTCGCGGAGAAAAATGTCGTTGGTTTTGATATCGTGGAGCTTTGCCCAAATCTGGCCGATAAATCATCCGATTTCCTGACAGCCAAGCTATACTACAAGATGCTCAGTTATAAATTCATGGGCCTGGATGTGGATGTTGATTATGACAACACCTATGACGAAAATTATAAGGCCCCCAAAAATCCTTTAAAATTTCACGATGACCGGGACTAAGAAAGGAGCCATCTCCAACTTTATCGAAAAATACTATTTACACTTCAATGCCGCAGCCCTGGTAGATGCCGCTAAAGCATATGAACAACAATTGAACCAGGGGGCCAAAATGCTGGTCTCTTTGGCGGGTGCCATGAGTACCGCAGAGTTGGGAAAAATCTTTGCGGAAATGATTCGTCAGGACAAAGTACATATCATATCCTGCACAGGTGCCAATCTGGAAGAAGACATCATGAATTTGGTAGCGCATTCGCACTACAAAAGAGTGCCGAATTATCGTGACCTTACTCCCCAAGATGAATGGAACCTTCTGGAAAGAGGCCTGAACCGGGTTACCGATACCTGCATTCCCGAAGAAGAGGCTTTTCGTAGAATTCAAGAGCATATAGTCAAGATCTGGAAAGATGCAGCATCCAGGGGCGAACGCTACTTACCTCATGAATACATGTATAAGTTATTGCTTTCGGGAGTTTTGGAAGAACATTATGAAATCGATATAAGGGATTCATGGATGTACGCGGCAGCGGAGAAAAACCTGCCTCTGGTATGCCCTGGATGGGAAGATAGTACCATGGGCAATATTTTTGCTTCCTATGTTTTGAAAGGGGAGTTGAAATCGGGCACTGTGAAATCGGGAATCGAGTATATGACCTTTCTGGCAGAATGGTATACACATAATTCTTCCAACGGGATTGGATTCTTTCAAATTGGAGGTGGAATTGCCGGGGATTTTCCCATTTGTGTTGTACCCATGCTCTACCAGGATATGGAACGTACCGATACGCCATTTTGGAGCTACTTTTGCCAGATCAGTGATAGTACCACCAGTTACGGATCCTATTCAGGTGCCGTTCCCAACGAAAAGATTACCTGGGGCAAATTGGGTATCAATACTCCAAAATTTATCATAGAAAGTGATGCAACCATTGTCGCTCCGCTTATTTTCGCTTACCTTTTAGATTTGTAATCATATACAAGCACCCACATTTAAAAAGGGTAATAGTGGGCTTTAAAAAGTTGATTCCAGAAAAATTAAACCTAAGGGCAGAGCGATATCCCGATGGTTATGATGGCCGTGATGTAATCTCGTTCAGAAAGATCCCAGGGGAAGGAATCGAAGCTGTGGAGGTATTAACGGACGACACAAAATATTTGGTGAAAATCAGTGAGATACTCGAGTATACCATGGAAAATCAGGACAAAAGCATATGAAGATTTTGACGATGGTCACCCAAATACCCTTCAGGATCCTTATTTATCAATTCACAACGCGAATGCTGAAGTCTTTTTTATCTCTTTTTTGGCTCCTGACTGGCTGGCATATAGAGAAATCTTACACTTCCGGTTGGTCTCAAAAATCTACGGTCTTCGTTGTATTTTCAGGTAACCACGGTAAATAAACTGTATAAAAATACCCTATATGAAAATTAAGGAAATAGAAAATATAGAGCTAAAGTTTTTGACCCTTGATGATTATCAGGAACTAAAAGCCGCTATGATCGCGGCTTACTCCAATATGCCGGGGTCCTATTGGAAGGAAGAGCAAATAAAATCCCTGATCGAAAAATTCCCGGATGGGCAAGTGGTCATTAAAATAAACGGGCAATTGGCCGGAGTTGCCTTGTCCATTATTGTTGATTATGATTCCTTTGATGACAATCACACCTATGAACAGATTACAGGTAAATATTCTTTTGACACCCACAGTGATGACGGGGATGTGCTCTATGGCATTGAAGTATTTATAAAACCTCAGTTTCGGGGTCTTCGATTAGGACGCAGATTATATGATTACCGAAAAGACCTGTGCGAGAAACTGAACCTGAAAAGCATTGTTTTTGGAGGCCGAATGCCTAATTTTCACAAATATACCGATCAATTGACCCCTAAAGAGTACATCGAAAAAGTCAAGAGAAAAGAAATTGAGGACCCTGTTTTGAATTTTCAAATCAGCAACGATTTTCATCCTGCCAAAGTGATGAAAGGGTACTTGCAAGGAGATGAAGCGTCCAATGATTTCGCGATATTGATGGAGTGGGACAATATTTACTACCATAGACCCACTAAAAAAGCAGCTACCAAGAAAAAAGTGATTCGCCTTGGATTGATCCAGTGGCAAATGCGTGCTTACAAAGACCTGGAAGAGCTTTTGCAACAAGCTGAGTACTTCATAGACGCAGTGTCCGGCTACCGCTCTGATTTCGCCCTGTTTCCTGAATTCTTTAACGCCCCCTTGATGGCAAAGGACAATCATTTGTCAACACCGGATGCAATACGTGAACTGGCCAAGCATACAGCAGCAATCGTTCAGAAATTCTCCGAATTCTCTATTTCCTACAATATCAATATAATTACTGGAAGTATGCCAGAAATCATCGATGGCAGCTTGTTCAATGTTGGTTATTTGTGCAGACGCGATGGCAGTATGGAACGTTATGAAAAACTGCATGTTACCCCGGACGAGGCAAAAGTATGGGGCATGCAGGGAGGACATCAATTAAAGGCTTTTGATACCGATTGTGGTAAAATCGGCATACTCATCTGCTATGACTGTGAGTTTCCCGAGTTGAGCAGAATTTTAGCCGATGAAGGTATGGATATTCTTTTTATCCCCTTTTTAACAGATACGCAAAACGGATACTCAAGGGTGAGGAACTGTGCACAGGCGCGTGCCATTGAAAACGAATGTTATGTTGCCATCGCCGGAAGTGTGGGCAACTTGCCCAATGTTCAGAACATGGATATCCAATTCGCCCAGTCCATGGTGTTTACACCTTGCGACTTTTCATTTCCAACCAATGGAATAAAAGCCGAGGCAACACCAAATACAGAGATGATATTGATAGCCGATGTGGATATCGATTTATTACGTGAACTTAATCAATTTGGGGCGGTACGAAACCTAAAGGACAGGAGAAAGGATCTTTTTGAACTAAGAAAAAAATAATATTCAAGGGAGTATTACCCCAACATTCCATTCCCTTTAATCTTAATCAAAACATAAATTTTGGAAGCTACAACGACTTTAGCACAGGACCTGAAAATTATTGGCAGTGAAGAATGGTGTTTCTTCGAAGACCTGGGCATACCGGCTATAAAGGCACGTATTGATTCAGGGGCCAAAACCTCATCCATACAGGCCACCAATTTAAAGGTTTTTACCAGGGGAACGCAGGAATGGGTGAAATTTGAGGTCAACCCATTGCAAGAAAATAGAAGCATTGCCATTTCCTGTGAGTCAAAATTGGTGGACCGGCGGATGGTCAAAAGCTCTTCCGGTATTTCTGAGGAGCGGATTGTGGTGAGGACACCGGTGACTTTGGGTAAGGAAACTTTTGAGATTGAGTTGACCCTTGCAAACAGGGATACGATGGAGTTTCGCATGCTTCTGGGCCGCGAGGCCATTATTGAAAGGTATATAGTCAACCCTGCCTTAAATTATCAAATTCAGGACTTTTCGGAGGAAGATATCATTAATAAATATGCCCCTTATTACAAGGAAAAGACCGGCTTGAAAATTGCCTTGCTAGCCAGTAATGCTGAGTTGTATAGTAATAAAAGACTCATGGAGGCAGCAGAGGCAAGAGGCCATGAAATTGTATTCTTGAATATTGAGCTTGCCTATATGAAACTGGACGCTCATTCACCGGAAATAAGATATCGCGGAGGTAATATTTTAAATGAATTTGATGCCGTTGTACCCAGAATTAAACCTTCGGTAACCTTTTATGGCTGTGCCTTGATCAGACAATTTAATAACCTGGGTGTTTATTGCCAAAATTCCGCAGAAGCAATTACACAGTCGCGTGATAAGCTATTCGCATCTCAGTTGTTTTCCAAAAACGATATCCATATTCCCATTACAGGTTTCGCCAAATCCCCGATGGATACCAGAGACCTGATAAAAATGGTCAATGGAGCACCATTGATCATCAAACTTTTAGAGAGTACCCAGGGCAAAGGGGTGGTATTGGCAGAAACCAACAAGGCTGCAGAAAGTGTAATCAACGCCTTCAAGAGCGTCAATACCAATATTTTGGTTCAAGAGTTTATCAAAGAAGCGAATGGACAGGATATTCGCTGTTTTGTCGTCAATGGCAAGGTCGTGGCCTCGATGCAGCGTCAGGCAGAAAAAGGAGAGTTTCGAGCCAACATTCACCAGGGTGGTAAAGCCTCCATCATAAAAATTACATCAGAGGAACGAAAACTGGCATTGAAGGCTGCAAAGATCCTCAATCTTGCGGTGGCAGGGGTAGATATTATACGCTCCAAAAAGGGGCCGCTGCTGCTTGAGGTAAATTCTTCCCCTGGTTTGGAGGGTATAGAAAATGCAACGGGCAAGGATATTGCCAATGAAATGATAATGGCAATAGAAAAAAAGCTGAAGTTCAGCAGGTAATAAGTAAGAGCGGCTCAAAAGGATATTTCAATCGCTAATATTTTCAGGGAATTACACATGCCTTCTGCCTTTAAAACAATAATAACGTTCCATAAAGCGAACATTTTGTAGAAGCAATCCTCCTCAAATCTTTTGCAAGCCATCCCACGCTTATATAAACATTTAGAAAAGGATCCAGTGATATAAATCATTATCCATTTCACTGAGAAAACTTCAACCTTATCCGAAGATGATATGAACCCCGGTTCAATTCAAAAGAAATCCCTTGAGTTCATTAATTGTTCCATGGGTGTTGCGTTTTAAAAAGTGTTCGTAAAACGTACGTGGAAAAATTGAACCGGGACTTCCCCTTTCCCGAAAGCGCCCTTAGTCCATTTATAGGGACATTCAGTGGGCCAGGGGCTGATACAACAAAAGACTGAAAGTGATCGGAGCATTATGCGGGATCGAACAACGGCTGACCAGCGATGCTTCCCTGCACAATTTTGCCCCCCGGGCGAAGCTTAATAATATTCCGTTGGAGGCTACTTCCGATATATTGGGCATTCGCGGATCAATACGGCCCAGATCTGGTTGAAGGTTTTGCCGGCTTCTATTCCGGATGATTATAAAGAGAGATTCATTGAAATTGATTAACCGTGGAATATAGTGCATAATGCACTACATTTCACGTATCCCCAAGATAGCAAATCGCCTATGCCTTTGAAGGAATTTTCGATTGGGAAGGAGAGCAATCAATTATACGTGGTATTGTGCGTTGTAATTGTGACCGTATTACCTGACGGAAAACCAACTTTCTTTAGGTAATTAAGGCAATGGAACAAATGAGGAATATTTCTTATTTAAACTCCATCTTTCTGTTCGGTCACTGCTGTTGAACAACTGGATTTAGCCTGAAACTAAAAGTGCGGTTAATTCTGGAATTAAGATTACGCCATTTTCGCATGGGATGACTTTTTATAATATATCGACTCAACCCAGGGGATATCCTATTGACAGAAAGCAATAACACTTCAAACTTTCCCACTACGATGCGCCTGTTTTTTTTCATTAATCCTTTGATAATTCCATTTGCACATTGACTTGCAGTCATCCCTAATCGATGAGACGTCTCTACTTTTCCATAGGGTCTTCCATCGCCACATAAACCCTTGGCCGTAATTTCTGTATTTATAAAGCCTGGAAGAATAAAGCTAACATGTAGTTTACAACTCATATTCTCAGCCTTTAATGACTCAAAAAAGCCATGAAGCGCATGTTTTGATGCTGCATAAGCTGATCTTCCCGGGATTCCCATAACGCCGGCAAAACTTGAAACTATTGCAAACCAACCGTAACCTTGTTTCATATAAATTGGCATGATTGATTTGGTAAAGGCTACGGTACCAAAATAATTTGTTTCCATAATTCTCCTGTCAACATCCATTTCGTTTTCAATGACCAATCCTTTCTGTGCAATTCCGGCATTGTGAATGACCAGATCCAGGCGATCCAATTGCTTCACCATTGCTATTGCATTTTCGATTGAATTATGATCGGTTATGTCCAATGGGAGCGTCAATAGATTTTGAGGATTGGGACACTTATTTTTTACCTCGATCAATTTTTCTGCTCGTCTTGCTGAGGCAATGACCTTGGTTCCCAACTTGTTCAGTTGAATCGCCAGTGATGCTCCAATGCCCGAGGAGGCACCTGTTATCCATACTACTTTGTCTTTTAAATCCAGTTTTTTCATCGATTTTAATTTTAAATGAGACCATGGTTAAAATTGTTCAATAAACCTATAGTAAAAAATTAACCGGGAGGTCCGAAATCATACATACTGGATTAATTCGGACATATTTTCTGGATGGCAATTAATTACCTCGTGAATCGTTAAGCCTGAAGTACATATTATTATTTAGGCAGCAGTTGTAATCCCAAAATTCCCCCTAAAAATGATTACAAGAAAACTGAATCCGGCTCAGAAACTTTTCCATGAGATCATGGAAATCCTTATTGAGTACAAAATAATGCCCAGTACTTCTCCCACAATCGGGTTTTTTGTTTCTTCACGGAAAGGTGACAAGATGCACTTACTTGCTTTGCGGCAAATATGCATTTTATGTCTGGAAGCCCTGGATGCAGAATACCAGGCTCTCCTATCTCAAGATACCACACAGGATATAGTTATCCTGAACAATGGCACGATGGAAGATGAATTTGAAAAAGTTATATTTTATGCAAACAAGGATACTTTGGATATCATTGAAGACCATTTAATGGTATGCTTGGACAAAATTAATATCCTATACAAAATCCTCTAAGATCGATCAACTTCCCGATTAATTGTATTTCTGATATTCCCAATTTGAAGTTCCATGGAAATGCCGGAATAATTGGTCAATCTTTGAGCAACAATTTATACCTGTCTCTAATCATTACAAGAGTTTACAAAAAGTTCAATTATGCGGTGAGATTTTTATACAACATGGAGTACTGCAGATGTTAAATGGACAATTAACTGGAGCGCTAGGAATTAGGTCAAATTAATCCTGAATATGCTTTCTTGGTTTAGCACTATGTAAAAGTAGAGGCTTTTAGTTCAAGAGTCATCCCTCTGTAAAAAATATGCTCATTTTATTTGTGTAGTTAAACGGCTTCATATATATTTGTAGTTAAATGACTTCACAATGAAATTACGCAGAGATATTTACCAAGCAATTTCTGATCCAACAAGAAGAGCTATACTGGTATTGCTCACTTCACAAGCAATGACCGCTGGAGCTATCGCTTCTAACTTTGACGCTGCAAGACCCACAATATCCAAACACATTCAGATTTTGAACGAATGCGATCTTGTTGAAGCAAATCAACAAGGGCGGGAAATATACTACGAACTGAAAATTGAAAAAATGAAAGAAATCGATAAATGGTTGGAACAATTCAGGAAGATTTGGGAGAATCGATTTGATCAATTAGACAAAGTTTTATCAAACTTAAAAAACCAAAAAAAATGAGTAATCAAAGCGTAGTAATAGAGCGTGTTTTCGGAGCTGACATAAAATTAGTTTGGAAGGCCATAACAGAAAAAGAAATAATGAAACAATGGTATATCGATCTGAAAGAGTTCAAAACTGTTGTTGGATTTAAGTTTGACTTTTGGGCTGGTGAAGAAGGTGGAAAACAATGGAAACATTTGTGTGAAATAACAGAAGTGGTTCCAGAAAGAAAACTTGCTTATTCGTGGAAATATGAAGGTTATGGAGGAATTTCATATGTGACTTTTGAATTATTTGAGGAATCCAATGGTACAAAACTCAAACTCACACATTCAGGAATTGATTCGTTCCCGGCTGATATTCCCGATTTAGCTATTCACAATTTTGAAAAAGGGTGGAATCAAATCATTAATGTTTCGCTCAAAAAACTTTTGGAAAAACATATTTAACAAAATAGAAAACAATGAAAAATAACTTGACATTCACTTTTGACATCAACAAAGAAAGCAATTCGGTAAATGTAGAACGGGAATTTGCCGCTGGCCTTGATTTGGTTTGGGACGCATGGACAAAACCGGAACTACTCGACCAATGGTGGGCACCTAAGCCTTATAAAAACGTAACGAAATCCATGGATTTCAGGGAGGGTGGGACATGGCTCTATTATATGCTCAGCCCAGAAAATCAAAAGCATTGGTGTAAAAATGACTATCTGAAAATAGAACCGAAAAAAAGCTATACCGGTTTAGATGCATTTTGTGACGAAAACGGCACCACCAATGAGGCGATGCCAAGAACAAAATGGACTAATACATTCAATCAGGTAGAATTCGATAAAACACTTGTTTCCATCGTTTCCACCTATGAAAAACTTGCCGATTTGGAGCAAGTAATTCAAATGGGCTTTCAGGAAGGATTCACGGCTGGCCTGAATCAATTGGATGAATTGTTGGCTTCTTTCAAAAAGTAAACCAATTTTCCCAAAACCAAAATTCAGAAAAATCTGGTTTATGTAAACATCGATAACTCGAGAGACATCTTAATATGAAAAATAGTAACGGCTTAGGTCTTGAGTTTGATTGCATTAGCTTATACAGCTTCAGAAACAATGAAAAACAATCTTACGGAAACTGAAAATCTGAAAATCGAAAATGACAGCTTTAAATATACAGTTACTCAAAACAAGGCTAAAATGACAAAAAATAGATTATTGCGAATGGATAATGTAGGCATTGTGGTTGAATCACTGGACAATGCCATAGCCTTCTTCACCGAAATAGGTCTCAGGCTTGAAGGGCGGAGCACAATCGAAGGAGAATGGGCTGGTCGTGTTACAGGATTAGGAACTCAAAGCGTAGAAATTGCCATGATGGTTACACCAGACGGATACAGCCGACTTGAACTTTCACGATTTATAACCCCGGCTACTAGATCCGACCATAGGAGTGCTCCTGTAAACTCTCTCGGTTACTTACGTGTAATGTTCGCTGTTGACAATATTGACGAACTGGTATCCCGACTAATAAAACAAGGTGCCGAACTCGTTGGAGAGGTAGTTAATTATAAGAACATTTATCGTCTTTGCTATATTCGTGGAACGGAAGGAATTCTTATAGGATTAGCGGAAGAACAGTCATTAAATTATTAAAAATACAATGAAAAAGAATAAAATAATTCCAAATTTATGGTTTGACGGCAATGCAAAGGAAGCCACAGAATACTATGTGTCTGTTTTCCCTGGTGGAAAAATCTTAAACACTACTTTTTACCCTAAGACAGAAGTCGAAGGGTTGGCTGATTTTCAAAAGGACTTCGCAGGTAAGGTTCTGACAGTTAAAATTTAAAATTAATAAATTCGAATTTTAAACTGTCCAATTTTTAGGGAAGGCTACACATTGAGATAACCCTAAAAACTAATAAACACTATATTATAATTAAAAATCTGATGCAATGAATGGATCGTTAGAAAGTAAAATGGTGGAATATGAAAATCTACCTGAAGATAATTAGAAAAGAATGAGATAATGATAAGATCCTTTTCAATTATATTAATTATGGCTTTTCTTTCTTGTCAAAGCGACAAAGAAAATGTTGTTAATTCCAATGTTGAGATAAAGAAAACCATGCGAGAATATAGGATTGCATGGCTAGAGGGAGATTCTTCGGTCGTCTTAAACAAAATTAGTCCGGACATCATATTATTTCGACCAAATGAAAACGGTAAACCAATTTATGGTAAGAAAGAGGTTAGTAATTTTTGGTTTCCACAGTCTGAAATATCATATCCTATACTAAAATACGAGATAGAGAACGAGGAAATAATAGTCGCAAACAAAATCGCGTACTATCAAGGTCTTTCAAAACTTACCTGGTGTACTATAGAGAATGGAATCAGTAAAGACACAACACTTTCAATTTCAGAATTCACAAACATCCTGAGGAATGAAAATGGGAAGTGGAAGATTTTTAGGATAATGTATAATTTAAAAGATGAAAATTATTCTAGAGAATAGTTATAATCCCTAACCCTTTTCACAACACCGCATCACTCCCATTGCCCTCTTTGGTTACTAAAATGAAAAAACGCACATATATTAACATCTTCCCTTTTATTGAAAAAATGTTTATTGAAAACCACGAAACGAGGCGTTAGACAAGACCAATGGAAACCATTAATACTAGTATATGAAACTAAGCAAGATATCCATCTATGTTGCTATCCTACTGATTATTTCATATTTGGCACAGATATATATTTTATTAAATGGAGGGGTGGATAGTAACGCTTTCAAAACCATTACTCCCATTATCATGTTTTTACCGGGAATACTTGCCATAATTTATTTGATAGTAACAAATGAGGGATTAAAAAGCATTAACTGGAGGATAGGAAGGCCAATATACCTGCTTTATGCAGCTTTAATCCCTGCAACATTGGCGTTGTTTGCGGCATTGCTTATTTCATTATTTGAATGGGGTGATATTACTCATTTCAGTATTGCCGAAAACCAAGTTGAGATTAAAAGGGGGAAATTTATACTCGGCAAAGGCTTACAATCGATTCCTTATTTTGTATTAAATTATGTTTTAACTGCACTGTCATTTTCGCTGGTAAGTGGATTATTCGCATTTGGCGAGGAATTGGGCTGGAGAGGTTTTTTGCAGAAAAAACTTATCGTCAAAAGAGGATATTTTTGGGGTATTGTTATTCTTGGTTTGATTTGGGGCTTTTGGCATTTTCCATTGATAATAAGTGGGTACAATTATCCCGAAACCCCCATTCTGGGAGCCTTTATTTTATTTCCTCTTACGACAATTTTCGCTTCGTTCTTTCTGGCTTGGCTTACCTTAAGGGCTAATAGTTTTTGGCCTGCTGTCATAGCTCATGGCAGCGTTAATGCCTTCATAGGCTCAATCATTTCAGGAATGAATTATGGCGAAAATCGGCTCTCTGCAGATATTCTTATGGTATGCCTTTGGGGTTTATTAGCCTTGTTGTCCTATCTATCAATTAAAAACCTAAATAGCAAAACGGTTACCAATATAAATTAAGGGCATTTAAACGCACCTTATTGAAATTGTATCAGGGTGGTATATTATCCTTCTGTTTACAATATTGTCTAATTTTAAGGATGCCATATCAATAAAAGGCATGCCATAGAGCATAAAGGTAATCAGGAAATAATTTCGGTAATGGAATAACTTGGAACCTTCTTCCAGCTTCAGTTCCAGGATGCGTTTTATGTATTTAATATCCATTGCCCGTTTTGCTGTAGGCAACGTTTTTATCTGATATTGATAGAAAGGATAGGCCTCACGCTCAATCATGCCTTCTTTGATCCCTTTGTTGTAAATGGCCTTTAATACCCTCATATAAGCCGCGACTCCGTTAAGGGTGTTCCCGTCTTTAGATAAATGGAACTGTTCAAAACGTTTTAAGAAGTTGTAATTCACCTCGATGAACCAGCCGTCCTTTTCCTAGGATTTCAATCTGCCGGGCAACGGCAGGTGATCTTCTTTTGCCCATAACTCCTTAAATGTAAACCATCTAAAGCGTTAAAAAATCTGTTCAAGCATTTAAGGACTGAGAAAATTATCAACACATAGAACCTTTCTAAGGTCATAATTGAACAAAGGATTCAAACTGGTTATTATTTTAAATAGGTACTTTCTTTATAAGCAGACTTTTTGAAAATAGTTCGGCACTAGATTTAATCAGATTTGGTTAGTATACTGAACTCTTCAAAGGAATATTTTTTTAAACTCTTTCCCCAGGGGTCGGTAATTGTACGAGGATTAATACTCCCTGATAAGATTGATTCTACACCTGCCAACGTTTTTTTTAGCAGGTTTTTGTCTAACATAGTTTCGTTATGACCAGGCATAATATAATCGAAGCAATCATAATACTTCAATAACTTTAAATAACTCTTCCGTAAATCCATTATGCTACCTCCATCCAAGTGGGTCCAAATAGATCCTTTTAATAGAATATCCCCGCTAAACAAAATCCGGGCCGTTGTATCCAAAAGACAAATATGGTCAGGAGCTTCTCCCGGAGTGTGAATTACCTCTAAATTTAGATTGCCGAGGTCTAATATATCACCGTCATTCAGCCAACAATTTACACGAAAAGGAGGTAAATAATGATCTTTAAGGTTGAATCCATGCGGGAAAGGCTTGATGATCAAATTTTCTTGAAAAATTTCAACAGATAAAACCTCGTAAGGAACACCTCTTATAGATATTCCACGTGATAGTGGATGGTCAAACATGCTCACGTTTCGGAATTGCCAGTTACTACCAATATGATCCGTATGGCTATGCGTATTTACAACATGTATTGGTTTACTTGTAATTTCTTTAACCGCTTTTCGTAAATTACCAATCCCGCAGCCAGTATCAATCAAAATGGCCATGTCATCACCAATTACCAAATTAGAAATGGTTTCTTCAAAATGTCGGGGCTCATAGAATATAAAGTGGTGTGGAGTAACCTTGTAAATTTCAAACCAATGAGACGAGGTAGGCATCTTCATAAACTTAGAAAAAGAAGACCTGGGTAAATTATCGTACCATTCGTAATGGCCGAATTTCATAATCTAAAGGTTTAGGTAAGAAATTAATTATTCGTTGCAAAGTAAGTCAGCAATCCAAAAATAGCACTAACACCTATCCAAGGGATCATATTTATTTTTAGTCTGTACATAGCAATAAATGATAACACGATCCAAATTAAAGTCATATAATCGGCTTCCATGAGCGCTAATTCTCGCGGAAAAATCACAGCCCTTCCCAAATAAATGGTTAAGTTCAATACAACACCAACAACTGCTGCAGTGACTATACTTAAAGCCTGTTTAATTTTTACATTTTCCCTTGTCCTTTCTATGATGGGTGCTCCGGCAAAAATGAATAAGAAACAGGGCAAGAATGTATAGAATGTGGTTGTGATTAATCCTAATGATCCGTACAAAATAGAACCATTGTAATGGTTATAGCCTGCCATGAAGCCAACAAAAACCAAAACCATCACCAGAGGACCCGGTGTAGTTTCCCCCAAAGCCAATCCATCTAACATTTGCAAATCTGTAAGCCAATGTAATTGTTCTACACTTACCTGTGCTACATATGGAAGTACTGCGTAGGCCCCACCAAAAGTTACAAAAGCCGCTTTTGTAAAAAACAATGACAATCTGCTCCAGAACGTAAATTCATCATTTTTTAAAAAAAATAGAATTAAAGGGATAGTGAACAATACCACAGCAACGAAAATTTGTCTTCCCAACCTTTTTGCGTTAAAGCCTACATCCGGAATTTTGTACTCATTATTGATGAAATAATTTTCCTCGTCTTTTGCCAGTTGTTTTTTAGCAGCTTCTGTCTGTCTAAATAAATTTGGAATGGTTTTCTGAGTTAAAAATGCGATCAGCAGGGAAGCAAAAACTATTAACGGAAAAGGAATGTTGAGAAAAAAAATACAAACGAAAGCTACTACCGCTATAAAGAAATGAAAAAAAGTATACAAGGATTTTTTTCCTATTTTGATTAAAGCCAAAATTACAATAGCCATAACCGCTGGTTTTAATCCACTAAACAAGGCATACACCCACGGAATGTTTCCAAATTTTGCATAAAGTGTGGTTAAGATCAACAAAATGAACATGGAAGGGAGAACAAAAAAAATACCTGCCACAAGACCTCCCCGAGTCCCATGCAATAGCCAACCTGTATAGGTAGCGAGCTGTTGTGCCTCAGGACCCGGTAAGATCATTGTATAATTGAGAGCATGGAAAAAGCGACTATCTGAAATCCAATTCTTTTTATCCACCAAAAACTCATGCATGATCGCAATTTGACCGGCGGGACCTCCGAAACTTATAAACCCTAGTTTAAGCCAAAACCAGAATGCTTCATTAAATGAAGGTTTTAGAACTTTCTTTCCTTCCAAAATTTAATAATTTAATGAGTTCTAATTAATTACCAAACTCGACTTTCAATCCAATACTGTTTGCAACTGCTTTTTCATAAACAATGGAGGCTGCTGCCACATCTTGTAAGCCCATACCTGTACTATCGAATATGATTATTTCACTATCCGATTTTCTCCCTTTCTTTTTTCCTAAAATAATTTCTCCCAATTCAGCATAAGTGTCCTTTTCAGTCATTAATTTGGCTTCAATTGCATGATGAAGTTCCCCGATTTTGGCGCATTGATTTGTTACATCGGTTATCAATGTATTCAGGGATAATACTTTGGCGGACAATTCCTGCTTATCTTCATTATCGGAACCAACCGCTGCTATAAAAGTTCCTGGCCTTATATCGTCGTGGTAAAGTAAAGGAGTTTTAGAAGTAGTACAAGTAACACAGATATCACTTTCAGCCAATGCAGCTTTAAGGTCATCGGTTCGAACTATAGAAATATGCAGATAACCTAATTCTTCAATGAGCTTATTGGCGGCGTGTAAATCTATATCATAGATAAAAACTTTTTCAATCGGGCGAACCTCCATTAACATCTTAATTGAAATTTTTCCCTGTGATCCACAACCGACGATTGTGGCAACCCTGGCATTCTTTTTTGCCAAATATTTTGCCGCTACAGCGGTGGCCGCACCAGTCCTTATGATTGTTACTTCGATGGAATCCATTAAAGCTAAAAGCCTTCCATTATCAGTATCATAAACTGTTACTACACCTTGGATGGTAGGGAGATTGTATTTTTTTGGATTCTTTGGGAAATTGGCATTCGTTTTGGCCACAAAATAACTTTTTTCTGTTCCCATAACTCCTGCCTTAATATGATACCCGCCATTTTCAACATGAATCCCCATGATGCTGGGGGGGGCAACCATTCCGGCAGAATATAACCTAAAAGCATTTTCAACTGCCAGAATACACGCATCCAAAGGAAGTAAAGAGGCTACTTCCGAACCCTTTAATATAACTGTCGTATTGTTTTTCATAGTACTTATTAATTCATTCGATTTACTATTGTTTAAAATTATCCTTGTGGAATACGCTATGTTCATTCCCTTTAGGAACATTGTGAGATTGTGATATGGAATGACTTATTAAAAGAATCACCATCCTCATTATTGCTTTCAAAATCTTCATCAATTGTGGTTGTTTTAGAAGGGATAGTCGTGTTTTGAAACCCTTTTTCTCCGTGCCGTTAAGCGATGTGAAAATTTCCGGAGCTTCTTGATTGACAAAAGCAACAAATTTTAATGCAGCATTATATAGCCTGCCTCCCTAAAATTCTTTAAGTGGACCAGGAAGTTTTGCGAAAATATTTTAACAAAAGTAATTTCATTAATTACTCCAGGATAGAACCATTTCAATATTTGGTAAATAATTTACCCCATATGAAGATTTTATTGAAATATTCTACGGATTTCCTTTCCTTTTTTTGAATACACTGGGAGGTATACCCGTTTCCCTTTTGAAATTCTTTGTAAAATGACTTTGGTCCGAGTAACCAACGGCATAGGCGATTTCTGATATTGAATAATTGGTAGTGTCTAAAAGTAATTTTGCTTTATCAATTTTGATTTTTCTGACGTATTCGGTAAAAGTAAGATTATCAAAATATTTTGAAAATTCTCTGGAAAGGTATGCTGGATGGATATTTAAAGTTTTCGCTAAATTACTTAAACTCAACTTAGTATCTAATCCTATATGGTTTTGTAAAATCTTATCAATTTCTTTCGCCCAATATGGGATTTCCTTGGATTTTGTTTTGTTTCTCAAAAATTTTTCAAAAAGGTCATAAAAAAGCTTTTCATTTTGATTTTGAGTATGCCTGGTGTCTTTCAAATACTTGGCCCAAGAATAAAGCCCGTCATAAACAATCATTCCTATATCTAGCAGCTCATTATCATCCTGAATATTATAGGATAAGCCTGAAAAAATGGCCCGTAGGCCTGCCGATTGAGCGGCTAGATCATGTTTATCCGTATCTGCCCCTCTGACAATTTTAGCTATAGTTTTTAGAGCTTCGTCTTTTAGTTGGTACTTTTTAATGAAATAATCAAATGTACATTGATAACCATAGTGGGTAAATTCAACTCCGGGAATATCAAAAGGAATTGCATTTAATATTTTCGCTTGTTTTTCAACCTCAGAAAAAGGAACAAAATAGAAATTAGCCTGTTTGTCTATAAACCTGTTTATCAACCAGGGACAGGCTATTCTGTCAATTTTTGGTCTCTCCCTTGTAATCCAGTTCATATTTTTTTTTGAGAACTTGTAAATTATTTAAAAAAATCGATAAATTTTTTATCTGTACGAAATTTGGAAATTAAAAATCCGTTTAATTGAATATGTCCAATTTAAATATCGAACATTAATTCAATTTCTTGGATTCAGGTTTTTTCTGTCGGTCTTTCAGCACTTGCAAAACGATGGTATGCTGGCCTTTAGGATATATCCAAAAGTTGGACGAATATAACTGGATATCCCGGGAATGATGTAGCCATCTGACCTCCCCCAGTTAAACAGGACCGATTAAAACTAGAGAATTCCGGGCAAATAAATGTTTAACTTTAAAACGATTATTTGCTTATGAAACGTTCAAAATTTACCGAATCCCAGATTGTATTTGCGATCAAACAGGTGGAAACCGGAACACCACTTTCCGAAGTTTGCCTAAAAATGGTCTACTTCGTTACATACAACTACTGAGATTAATAGATCGGAATGTGTTTCTTTGAGATACTTAAAAAAGTTCTTAAAATTCGCATTGCTTACTAGCCAATTATTATAGAATATATTTGAATCAATAAAAATTAACATCTGACATTTGACGTTAGTAAACAATTAACTTTTAACGCATGAATAATACTAAAATAGACTATTATCTCTTAAAGTTATCGAAGAAGTCATAAATAATGGTTTACTGAACAAATGACTTCTTCGATTGTATATTTCCACTAATTGAAGACTTGATACACAGTAATTTTCTGCAAATTTTGTGCAAATAAAAAAAGAGCTACATGAAAATAACATGTAACTCTTTGATAATCAAGTGGGCCCGACTGGATAACCCGCTCAGTGCATGATCCAGAAGAAACCCGCACCTGCAAATAGGGCCGAACGATTGCAAAATGTCCGGTGGACCTTTGGCAGTGAGGAGCCAGCCGGTGCGCTGGAAACACTTCAAAAATTTACCAATCTCAAATTACTGGATTACAGCTGGCGCTGTGATCCAGAATAACTCCGTTCCTGTAAACCTGACCCGAGCGAAGCGTCAGGGTAGAATTCTCACCACATACTAATTGTAGAGGGTATTCATATTTCACTCCAGGCCATAGAATTACTGGAGTACCTCTCCGCCAAAACGCGGATCGGTGATCCAGAATAAACCCGCGGCTGTAAATAGAAAACCTGCGCCGAATGGCGCAGGTTTTCTGCTTAGTGTGGGCCCTACTGGATTCGAACCAGTGACCCCCTGCTTGTAAGGCAGGTGCTCTGAACCAGCTGAGCTAAGAGCCCCTTCTGTTTCCCGGAGGGCCTTCGCCCTCCGAAGCGGTGCTATATGCGCCACGTAGGAGGGTGCAAATATAGGACAGTTTTTTGGTACCAAAAACAAAAAAAAGGAAAAAATAATCATGAATTCAGACCACTTCAGCCACTGTAAATGTGCTGCCTCCTACGAAAACCAAATCGTCCTTTTCTGCCTTTTGTAGGGCCTCCTGAAGGGCCAAGGGCACAGAAGCATAGGATTCCCCATGCAAGCCGTATTTTATGGCACTGGCTTCCAGGATTTTAACATCGAGCCCCCTGGGAACATCTGGTTGTGAAAAGTAATACAGTGCCTTCCCGGGAAACAATGGGAGTATCGCGTCTAAATTCTTTTCTCTTACAAAACCCAATACAATATGAAGTTGCCTGTACTTTTGCTGCACCAGCTGACTTAAAACGATGGACAATCCTTCACTGTTATGGCCGGTATCGCAAATGACTTTAGGATCTTCCTGCAATACCTGCCACCTCCCCATGATACCCGTATTTGCAATCACATTTTCGAGTCCTGCCCTGATATGGTCCTTATCAATTGTAAAGCCTTTTAATTGTTGAAGGGCAGCGACCACCCCTTTGACGTTCCTGGATTGATAATTTCCCGTGAGGGCGGTTTTGTACGTATCCTTAATGGTTTTATCAGCAAACACAAGATCGGCATGCTGCCTTTTTGCAATGGATTTAAAAATAGGGGCAATCTCTTCCTGGTACTCGCTGATCACTACCGGCACGCCCATTTTAATAATACCGGCTTTTTCCCTGGTTATCTTTAGGAGCGTATCCCCCAGGGTGTCCATATGGTCCAACCCTATATTGGTGATCAGGGAAACTTCGGGAAGGATAATATTCGTGGCATCGAGTCGCCCCCCCAGGCCAACCTCGATAATAGCGATATCCACTTTCTGCCTGGCAAAAAATTCAAAGGCCATCCCAACAGTCATTTCAAAAAATGACAGATTATTGGTGTCAAAATAAGCTTTGTTTTCTGCTATAAATTGGATTACAAAGGGTTCGCCAACGGGTTTTCCATTCACCTTAATGCGTTCCCGGAAATCCTTTAAATGGGGCGAGGTATAAAGCCCTACCTTATATCCGGCCTCCTGAAGGACAGAGGCCAGCATATGACTGCTTGAGCCTTTGCCATTGGTGCCGGCAACATGAATACTCTTAAATTTTGTCTGAGGATGGCCCAGCCTTTTGGCGAGCGCCCTAATATTGTCAAGCTTGGCATTCAGGGCGCCTTTCCCTATCCGCTGGTACATTGGAAGCTGCGCAAACATCCAGTCCACGGTTTCCTGATAGGTCATAAATTATTCCCCGAGTTTAAAATTGACAACCACGAATCCTACTTGTTGACTCGGTGCGTTGGAATCCAGGTTCCATTTGTGCAGGAAGGCCGTTTTCCTGGCGGGATCCAGCAGGCAGGGGTGATTGTTGGTTGTTCCCTTCACCCCGGGCGTGGCACTCACCACCTTCCCGTTTCTGTCTACGACTATCTTCACGACGACCCTTCCCTCTTCATTACATTCCTGTTGTACCTTTCCTTTACTGACCAGCGACCGTCCGTTCAGGCCATATCCACCAGTGCCGCTTCCAGAGCCCGGGGCCCCGTAATAACTCGTGGCGTACGGATCACCTCCCGGCTGGCCCTTATCCCCGGCCCTGTCGTCATCGCCTTCACTGCCGGTATCAGAGCCATCGGATTTATTGAGTCCGCCCATAAGTTCGTCCAACTTTTTCTTTTTGGCTTCCTGCTCTTTCCTGGCTTTTTCCTCCGCTGCCTTTTTCTCGGCCTCAATGCGTTCCGCTTTGGCTTTAGCGAGCCTTGCCGCTTCTTCGGCCTTGCGTTTGGCTGCTTCCTGTTGCTTGATTCTTATAGATTCCGGATCCTCGGCGGTAAGTACTTTTTCGGTCGCTTTTTCTGTTACCTCTTCTTCGGCAACTTCCTCAGGCGGGGCGGCTTCCTCCTCTTCAACTACCTGCTCTTCAACCTCCTCTTTCTTTTCCGTCGGTTGTGCCTGTACCTTCTCCTTGGGTTGTTCATTGCCCATCCCAAACTCCATGGCGCCGAAATTTACGGTAATCCCATTCTCAATCGGGGGTTCCAAATAGGTAAGTCCTATGTAAAAAAGCAAAAGAAGGAGTACACTTAACAAAAAGGTAGTAAGTGTAAAGGATTTTTTCTTGTGTCTCGTGTCTAAAAGTGACATTAATTCGGGCGCACCGCGAGGATCACCTTATAACTATTCCTATTGGCAATATCCATAACGTTAACGGCCTCTTTAATGGCTACGTTCTCTTCTGCCCTAAGAATAATGGTGGGCTTATCCTGACCCTCCAGCGCTTTTTTTAATTCAATTTCTATGTATTCTCCGTTAATTCTCTCATTGTTCACAAAATACTCCAGGTTACTATTGATGGTCACTGAAACGTTCTGGGTATTGGTGGATTTCCCCTTTGCCTTTGGCAATAACAGATCAAGGGCATTCGGTGAATTTGCGGTAAGCATAAAGAATATCAGCAACAGGAAAACAATATCCGTCATTGAAGACATACTGAAATCCGGGCTGACTTTATTTCTTCCTTTCAATTTCATACCTGCTTCCTAGACTGGTTCGTTCAATAAATCGAGAAATTCTACGGCATTAGCTTCCATCTTATGTACCACCTTATCCGTTCTGTTCACCAAATGGTTATATCCCATATAGGCAATAATACCGACAACCAGTCCTGCTACCGTGGTTGTCATGGCAGTATAGATCCCGGACGCCAGGGCCCCCATTTCTGCCTGCCCTCCGCTGCTCGCCATTTGATGGAATGCCAAAATCATACCAATTACGGTTCCAAGGAAGCCAATCATGGGCGCTGCACCTGCAACAGTGGCAAGTACACTGACGTTTTTCTCCAATTTATATACCTCCAGTGTTCCTGCATTTTCTATGGCCGTATTGATATCGTCCAGTGGTTTGCCAATTCGGGAAACCCCTTTTTCTGTCAATCTCGCTACCGGTGAATCTGTTTGGGCGCAAAGGATTTTTGCCGCTTCGAGCTTTCCATTCATCACGTGGTCCCGGATCTGATTCATAAAGTTCTTATCTATTTTGGACGCGGCCTTGATAGCCAGAAGTCGCTCAAAATAGATATACAATGCCACCGCCAGCATGGCAAACAAAACGGAAATAATGACGATACTACCCGTACCCCCGTTAAAAATTAAATCGATTACCGAAAGTGTTTTTTCTTCTGAGGCAATTTCACCAAGTTGGGATTCATCCACGAGGTCCTGAAACAAAATCATATATTTTCTCCTATTAAAGTTGCCTTTATAACGGTATTTTATCGATTAAATTATGCATTTAGTACTAAATTTCGCATTAACATAAATGCACCGGCACCCCCAATGAAACCAAGGAATGCCAGCCATGCAATTTTCTTCAGATACCAGAAAAAATCAATTTTTTCCATGCCCATGGCCACAACTCCCGCAGCAGACCCAATAATGAGCATACTTCCACCTGTTCCCGCAGAATAAGCGATAAAGTGCCATACCGGGTCATCAATAGGAACGGAGAACATTCCCATACTGGCAGCTACCAGCGGGACGTTATCAATCACTGCCGACCCGACCCCTAATATAAGTACAACCAGATCCGATACGTGCTCCCCTATGGATTCCGTGCCTAACATGGGCATGTTTTTGTCCAGGGACTCCGCAAAGTGAAATAGCATCCCCAAAGACTCCAGGGCCGCTACAGCCAACAAAATACCGAGGAAGAAAAGGATACTGGGCAGTTCAATTCTTGACAGGGAATAGTGGACCGGGCTGTGGTGCCCGACATGATCACTTTCTCCTTCAACGACTATGGCATCAGAGAGCGTAAATTTTGCACTACTGTAAATTTCAGCAAAGGTTGCCACGACCGCCAAAGATAACATCATACCTACATAGGGTGGCAAGTGGGTGATGGTTTTGAAAAAGGGGACAAATACAATGGCTCCCAAGCCCAGATAGAGCATTACCGGACCAAATTTGGACTTTTGCACCTCATCTTCAAGGTTGGCATCGATGTTCCCTTTAAATGCCTTGTACCTCATCGCGAAGAGCACCGGGACAACCATACAAACAATAGAAGGTATCAATACATGTTCTATTAACTGAAGGGCAGAAACCTTATTGCCGATCCACAACATGGTCGTGGTAACATCTCCTATCGGGGACCATGCTCCCCCTGCGTTCGCCGCAATAATGATCATCCCTGCAAACCATAATCTTGTATTCCTGTCGTTGATCACCTTTTGCAATATGGTCACCAGAACAATGGTGGCCGTCAGGTTATCAATAATAGCCGATAGGATAAAAGCCAAAATTGAAAAGAGCCAAAGGAGCTTTCGCTTGCTTTTGGTTTTTATATACCCCTTAATAGTTGCAAAGCCATCAAAATAATCAATGATCTCAACGATGGTCATCGCCCCCAAAAGAAATACGAGGATCTCCGCTGTTTTCCCTAAATGGTGCAACAATATTTCATCCAAATGAGTCGCCTCCAACTCCTTTAAATCCGCATTTACCTCAAATACCGGCAGATGTGCCAGGGCGATAATAGCCCATAGAAGGGCCATCATAGCAAGGGCTGGGATCAATTTGTCAATTTTAAGGCTGTGCTCCAGGGTAATAGCTAAATAGCCTACCACAAATACAATGATAATGATGGTCTCCATATTCGGTTGGTTTTAATTATAAGAGTTGCTTTATTGCAATTTCAAATGCGGTTTTACTCAGATTCCTTTTCGTTGAGTTGTGCTTAAAGATATTCAAAATTGCCTTTCTAATCGTATCCGAGGTGTCATTAAATATTAATTCGTCCTCGATGCCCACCCTTCGTTCCATAAAATAAGCAAAAACTCGGGCCATGCCACAGTTGGAAATAAAGTCGGGGATCAGGCTAACCCGCTCATCTGTATATTCCATAATGGGACCAAAGAAGATTTCCTTATCCGCAAAGGGTACATTGGCTCCACAGGAAATGACCTCCAGACCGGTATTGATCATTTTTGTTATTTGTTCCCTTGTGATCAACCTGGAGGCCGCACAGGGCACAAAGACTTCCGTGGGCAATTCCCAGATCCTCTTATTGATCTCTTCAAAAGGGATTAGTTCGTCTGCTATAAGGGCATTGCCTTTTTTATACCTGAAAAAATCCTGAATTTCTTTCCGGGAGAAGCCTTCCTCCTTAACAACCCCTCCAGCGCTGTCTATGATCCCGACAATTCTGGCATCCATACGCGAGAGGTAAAAAGCGGCCGCTGAACCAACGTTGCCAAACCCCTGTATTACCACCCTTTTACCCACTATGGAATCCCCGTATATATTATAAAAGTGTTTTGCAGCCTCAGCGACACCAAAGCCGGTGATCATATCTGCAACTGTATATTTTCGGGTGAGATCGGGAGAATATGCAGGGTTTTCCAAAACCTTCTTAACACCCAGCCTCAATTGACCTATCCGGTTAATCTTATCTGCTTCCGTGGGTTTAAAGTGTCCGTTGAATACGCCCTCCTGCGGATGCCAAACCCCGGCATCTTCAGTAATTGGGATCACTTCGTGGATCTCATCAACATTTAAATCGCCGCCGGTGCCATAATAACTTTTCAACAGGGGTGCCACTGCATTGTACCAGCGTTCCAGAACTCCTCTTTTTCTTGGGTCATGGGGATCGAAGTTGATCCCCGATTTGGCGCCACCGATGGGCGGGCCCGAAATTGTAAATTTTACTTCCATGGTCTTGGCCAGGGAAAGTACTTCATTCATGTCCAGTCCGGACCTCATCCTGGTGCCACCTCCCGCGGCACCCCCGCGAAGCGAGTTGATCACTACCCAGCCTTCAGCCCGGGTTTCCTGATCCTTCCAGTTAAAAACAATCTCAGGCGGTTTGTTTTCGTACTTCTTAAGTAATTCCTTCATTTCCATCAATTCCTCAAATTATGTGACCGGTTTAACCAAATACCATTTTCTTCTCATCTTCCAGCTAAATATTCCGGGGGAACTAGTGTTGTCTCATAATTTTCCAATTAAATCAATAGAATTGTCTCGGTAAGCAAATATATAAATATTGCTTTTCTTTATCCCCCTTTTTGCCAATATCCGAAGCGGTTTCTAGAGAAACTGAAGCTACTATTGATTGAGCAATTCTCAATTCACTATATAATCCAATGAATTTAATCCAACATAGACCTATATTTGTATCGGTTTTTTATCAATTTGATATGGGAATGGATTTTACACTTTCAGAAGAACAGTTGATGATCCGGCAAGCGGCGAGAGACTTTGCCCAAACGGAATTGCTCCCCGGTGTCATCGCACGCGACGATGCTCAAAAATTTCCTGCCGAGCAAGTGAAAAAAATGGGAGAACTCGGCTTTTTAGGGATGATGACCGACCCCAAATATGGAGGAAGCGGATTGGATACATTGTCCTATGTGATCACCATGGAAGAACTTTCCAAGGTAGACGCCTCGGCCTCAGTGGTAGTCTCCGTTAATAATTCACTGGTTTGCTGGGGGCTTGAACGGTACGGTACCGAAGAACAGAAAATGAAATATCTGACACGGCTCTCATCGGGGGAATGCATCGGGGCATTTTGCCTTTCGGAACCGGAGGCCGGTAGTGATGCCACTTCACAGAAGACGACAGCTATTGACCACGGGG
>DATGCB010000157.1:0-9589 GCA_035312365.1 Eudoraea sp.
AAGACCATTTGTACAATCCCAGATTTCACAAACACGCTTTTAACTACAGGACCAGGAGATTGACCTATACGCTAGCGATGCGGATCCGAGATTACATTAAAAAAGGGATCCCTTCCTACCAGGCATTTCTCAAAGTCCAGACCCATTTAATGGCGCTCGGAAAAGCCTATAGCTGCGAATTGGCTTATACCATTTTTACAGATGCCACGGAAGGCCTCGCCGATGAAAAATACAGGTTGTTGTTTCGTAAAATAGGGACCTTATACGCCTTACACGAGATACGGCAGGATGCCTCCTGGTATCTGGAGCACGGTTATCTGGGAAACAGCAAATCAAAGGCGATCAGGCAGCGGGTGGAACGACTGTGTACGGAGTTTCGGCCACATATTGAAGTATTGGTAGATGGCTTCGGTATCCCGCGGCATTGCATGAGTGCGCCGATTGCGCAATGAACGATAATTTCTGAGTTCTCTTCCCTCATGAAAACTCATTGGCCCGCGGATTCATAGAATAAACGCCCTTTGAGCCTTTGTAAGAACCGGCCTGATCCTGATCTGATTACCGAATCGGCAGCAGGCGCGACAGGGTGCATCCAACATCCTCATTGCAAACCGGTATTAAAGTCAGGTCCCTGACAAAATTGGTGTCCCATCACCATGAATCTACCAATGTTCCATTCCCAGGCCCGGATTTTCCGAGGGGTACAAAATGCCATTTTTTAACCGGAACAATGATTTAAAGGGATCCCCGGGCATATCGAGATGGCCATCAAGATCGGCATAGTGCACATTGGGGCTTGAAAGCGCAAAATGCAGTCCTGCCGAAATCCCTATCCCACATTCATCGATGCAACCGACCATAGCTTCCAGTTGGGCCGATTTGGCCACTGAATTAATGTGCATGGCTTGTAAAATACCACCGACCTTCATCAATTTAATATTTACCATGTCGATCCGCTGATCCTGTGCGAGCCGAAAAGCATCGGTCAGGTTCCTGAGGCTTTCATCCGCCATCACGGGCAAGCGTACCTGGCTGGTCACTTCTCCCAGTTTTTCTTCATTATCGATCCGGGTCGGTTGTTCAAAAATTTCTACCCCAACCTGAACAGTTCGCTTAAAAAAAGTAACAGAGTCGTCTACCGTGTAGCCCTGATTCCCATCAAAACGAAGCTTAATATCAGGAAATTTTTCCCGAAGCAGAATCATTTTTTCAATATCCGCCTCCAGGTCTCGTCCCCCTTTAATTTTCAGAATGTTAAAGCCCCGGCCAACGTATTCGGAAGCTTGCCTCAGCGTGTCCTCCGGGGATAAAATCCCTATGGTGATGCTCGTGGCTATATGATCCCGGAAACCGCCCAAATACTCAAATAAAGGTACCCCCGTCTTTTTGGAAATTATATCGTGAAGGGCAATATCAACCATCGCCAGGGTTGATGATTTCCCTTCGAGGAGGATCCGCAGTCGTTCCAAAATATTTGCATACGTAAATGGATTTTTCCCAGCCAGGAACGGGATAACCGTGTCCCTGATCAGCTGCTCTACCTCATCCGGGTTTTCCCCTGTTACCAAACTATCGGGCGCGGCACAACCATACCCTACTATGGAGGTGTCCGTTTCGACCTTTAAAATAAAATTCACGGACTCACCAATGGTTTCATAGGCGATCGTATAGGGTACGGATAGCACAAGGTCTAAACGCTCATAGGATACCCGGGTAATCCTCATCTAGTATCTTTTTTGATAGAGATCATCCAGTGGTGTATTTTTGATGGACTCCACAAAACGGACCATATTACCAATCATGATCTCCCACATTTTCTCGCCTTTTTCCACGGTACCTTTTGTTGCATCCCCCAGGATCCCACTCTCGGAAATTTTATTGGTGCGGACATACCAGCTTACACCTCTCGCATTGTCAAAATCCAGGAAATTGCTCCCGAATTTCAGGGTGGCATCCTGCGCCTTGTCCATTTGCACCATCCCGGGACGAAGCGCCAAAGTGGTGCTTGTTTCAATTTCACCAGCGTGGGCGTCGTTAGGGGTATCAGTCAGTTTTTGCAGATCCACATCACTGGTTTCGCCCGTATCGACACAGACAAATATCTTGGCATCGCGGTTAATCATCTGTGCCGCATAGCTAAGGGTCGGGGCATTATCTCCATGGCCGTTCAGGATAATAATTTTTTTTATACCGTTTTTTGCCAGGCTTATCCCCAGATCATACACAAATTTAGACAGGGCATCATTGGTGACACTCAGGGTTCCCTTAAAATCTTCATGATGGTAAGACACCCCAAAGGGGATCGAGGGCAGCACAAGGGGTTTGGGATCCTCACAAGCCTCGGCAACCTTGTAGGCCATATATTTGGCATCGTAATAATCCACATCTACGGGCAAATGTGGCCCATGTTGTTCAATGGCCCCGCAAGGTAAGATCACCGTATCCACCGTTTTCAGGCAGGCCTCAATCTCGGGCCAGGTCATAAGCTCCCAAAGGAAGCCGATTTTTTTATCAGATTTCATCATTTTCTTTCTTTAAAAAATACGGGGTTTCATAATCTTCCCCGACGGGCACGAAGGTATGCCATTTTCGGTCTTTTAATTGAACGGCACCCGAGGAATATTCCTCCAGTAGCCGGAACAGGGGTTTTCTGATATGTTCCGGCAGATCCGAAAACATACTCCTTTCATTGTCGAACCGCAACCCCGTAATTTCCGGATAGGCTCTTGCTAATTGAGAGGTATGTTCATTTCTCGATATTAATCCCGAACTGAGTAACAGATGATATAGGTGGGCGGCATCGCTGCCTATCTGTTTGATACTTTTTTTAGCCAGTGCATTGAGTCCTTCCTTAATTTGATCGGTGGTGTACCCGCATCGTTTTGGGTCTTCGCCAAGTGCCGCAAGCATTCCTATGATCCTTCTGCATTTCTCACATTTCCCGCAGGGAAACATCCTGTTATCCCGTTCATGCGCAGCATGGCAGGATACCTGTTGCCTTTGCAGATCGGGATAGCGCTTCACCAGTATTTTTAAGATCAGTAATTCGGAAAGACTCCTCAGAATGGAATACTGGTAAATGTTCCATCCTTTCTTCTGATAATACCGGGTAAGTGCATTGTCAAAATACTTGCTTTGATCATACAATCCACTATAATGTGAAATCCCATTCATATTACTTCTTACGGTGGTGTCATATTCGTTCCCGATGAGAATATTGCCAAGTTTCCTTTTACGGGCCACCGGTAAAACCCCGAATAGAAATACAGCGACCGTCCAGAGGCGAATGGGGTAGATATCAGATCTAATATTTTGAAAGTGCTCCTTGATGAATGGCATTTGTTTGACCATCCAGTTAAAGATCCGGTCACTGTTACACCAGGGTTTCGCCGTATTTGGCTCAATCTCCAGAAAATGCCGGTAAGCATTGATTGCCGTAAACCAATGCCTTCCGGATTCATTGATAAATACGGGATGTGCTTCTCCCAGCTCCTTCACTATGCCGTAGGTAAGCAAACTATCTTTACCACCACTGCTCAAAATGCCATACTGATCCCTGTCTGTATGGGATATATTTTTAACCAGCTTTAAATTTCCAAAGCGCGTATTGGAAAACAGCACCTTTGCGGCCGTATATTGCTTTTGCTTTTCAACCTTCAGATCGCCAAACGGCGGTTTAAGAAACTCATTTTTCACCAAAAACTTATTGGCAATGATTTCCCGGGAAGTGTTCTCCATCATATCCAGAAGGAAGCGTTTATCCGTTTCATCGAACAGCCCGTCGAACTCAATACTTTCAAAAAAAAGCCCGTAGTTGAGCGCTACCTGGACAGTCATCATGGAGGCCAGGTTAACATCAGCCGCATTTGATATATCAAAATAGGCGCGATCATAGGAATATATGAGTTCATTCCCTGACGTAGTACCATCCTTTTTTTCAACGGTGTACAACGCCCTCACCCGGCTGGGTTCTACCGCAATTTGATGCACTGTTAACCTGGACAATACAACCAGCGAGCGGAGGTGGGTCATTTTAATTTGGTCTTTAGAATGGCGACAAGTTCACTGCCCCCATATTCCAGAACATCAAAAGCCGGCAGGCCGGTTTCCCTGGTTATAGCCTCACAAGCCTGCAGTATTTCATCCTTTTCCATCAATTCATGGTTCACGGTAACCGCGATCACTTTCTTCCCCGAAATAATTTCAATAGCCTCGATCTGTTTGGGTAATGGATGCAGCGCATAGCCGGGAAATCCATCATATTCTAACCTTTTAGGAGCATGCTGCATAATTATATAGTCTGGTCGCCCCGCGGCCAGTATCTCAAAGCCTCCGGGATAGGCCGGATTCATAAGGCTTCCCTGTCCTTCAATAATGATTACATCAGGTGATTCATTTTTCCATGCGCTTAAAACGGCATGCTCAATTTCGCCAGAAACAAAATCATTGATACAACTGTCCATCACCATGCTGTATTTGGCTCCCTGCATCCAGGCTGTTTGCCCGGTCCCGACCAATTCCGCTTTTATACCGGATGCCCGGAAAGCATGAACCAGTATCCAGGCGGTAGTTCTTTTACCCAAGGCTGAATCGGTACCGAGAACAGCCAGTTTAAGGCAATCGACTTTTTCTATATCGCCGGTAAAAAAATGGAGTTTATCCCTGTCCGGAGTTTTGCGCACATCTCTTATGCGGCAATTATTTGCTGCAGCCAAATGCATCAATTTCTGGTCGTTCGATAAAAAATCATGCAGGCCGCTATCCACATTCCAGCCCTGTTCCAGTGCCATTCTAACGGTAGTTTTTGCCTCTGGCGGCAATCGTCCCCCGTCAGGTGCCAGTCCCATGACCAGCGTGCCCGGCAGGTTATTTAATTTCGTTAATTCTTCTATGGCCGTCCTGATACTTTCAAATACAGGAACTCCATTTGGTCTTCCGTCCAGGACCTCTCCGGCATCTCGGCCGGCATAGCTGTTGTCCAGGACACCCACTACCTCATACCGTTCCGTAAAACGGACCAATCCGTGGGCTGTTTTTCCATTGGGCGTATTGAATGCACCCTGACAATATACCAGTGCCTTGCCATCAATCGTTTTTTTCATTTATACGTTTTAAAATTTCGCCGTTAACACCGCAACAAATCGGTCTGGCCCAAAATCCTGTTTTTCATCCAATTCCAATAAGGCAATAAGTCCGGCCGTGGACGCCGGCAAAATCCGAAGCCCCTCCTTTTTTAAAAGGAAGGTACTCATTTCCTTCATTTTTTTATCGCTGATATTGAAGGCGTCACCATGGGACTGCCGTATGGCATACAGCGCCTCTTCACCGTCAAAACTATGCCAGTTGACGAGGGGTTCATTGTACCTGGTTTCCTTTATTTTGTGCGGGCTCAGGTCCTTACAGAATTCGAGTCCTTTTTTATAGGATTGCACAATGGGGTTTTTACGTGTGGATGATGCGGCAATCATTTTTGGGATCCGCGAAGTCTTTCCCCTTTTGTATAAACTTACAAAGCCCCTGTAGATCCCGGAAAATAATGTGCCGTTGGATACGGGAGCTGCGCAGAATTTTGGTGCATCCCCGAGATCTTCAAAAATTTCGGTGGCAATTGCCGAATAGGCTGTAATTTGCAAAGGTGTATTTGCTCCTCCGGGATTGGCATCGTACCAGTTGGCCTGCATGGCAAGTTCACTGCTTTGCTTTACCACATCTTCATAGCTTCCCGGCAACTGACTGATTTCTGCCCCCAGAAGTTCCATCTCCTCAAACCGTTCCGTATTGTAGGATTCGGGAACGTAAATCTTGCATCGGATGCCCGCGAGGTTTGTGGCCAGGGCAACAGCGACCCCGTAGTTGCCACAGGTAGCCAGCGAAACTACGGGATACTCCCTTCGCAATGCATCATAAACCTGGGCGAATGCAATTCTGTCTTTTTGAGTTCCCGTGGGATTATCCCCTTCATATTTGATATAAAGTTGACGGATATTGAATTCCCTTTCCAGGGTCTTCGCACGGTAAAGCCCCGTATCCCCAACTTCGAGGTTTATAATATCCTCGTAACTTTCCAACCGGTCTATCAGCGACTTCGTACTGTCTTTAACAAAAATTCCTAGTTTTTGGGCCTCTTCAGAAACTTTGTTTTCGGCTGTTTTAACGCCATCTTTCAGATTCATATATGTTAAAATTGCAGTGTATTAAAATACATGTTTTGTCCGCAATTTAAATAGCTTACGGGATCTTTGGTTTTAAATGCATTTTGGCTGATTAATCATAAAATCCACCCGGCCGCATTCGGATAAATCAATGGTCGGTCCCGGAACCCCTTTATTAAACTACATAATTAGAAACAACATTTTAGTCTTCCCCTTTATACAATTCCGAGGTATCCAAAAAATCGAGAAGGGTAATCCTGCCGGTGCCATAAAAATACGTCTTTGAAGATCCCCTGGACGAAAGTTCCATTTCTTTAAAAGCATATACCCTGGCAGTCGGGGTCTCCTCCAGGTTTGCCCGGATAATTGCAGCTTCAAATTTCTGTGCCTTCAGATTAGCGCTTCCATAAAGATGGAGTCTAAGCGTATCCACGGTACCCTCAATACTGGCCGCGGCATTTTTAAACATCTCAAGGGTATTTGTCTCGCAAACCGCATAGATATTGACATCTATCCTATCTTTTAGACTAACTGTAAGAGAGTCGCTATCCAGGTTAAAATTTCCCGAACTGTTTCCCTCCATGGTAATATCTATGACCGGGGCGCTCGCATTTAATTCCAGTTTGGAAGTTCCAAAGGTATTTACACGAAGGTGGTCCGTGTTGATCACATCTTTCATATTAATTTTTCCATCACGCATGGTAAGGGCCCGTAATTCCCTGTAGTTAACTGTAATGTCCAGTTTTTTCTTCCCCGTAATCTTATAGAAGGAACTGATCACCAGGGTGCTGTCCTCTACCTTGAATTTCAGAACATCAATCAGATTGTCATCTGCAGTTATTGTATAGCCCACGTCATATGACTTCTGCAGCGTTATTTCGAGGTCATCATTGAGTTCAATAGCGTTAAAGGGGGGGAGATCCTCGCGAATATCGGTAACCGCCTTATTTCCTTTGATCTTAGGTTTCCGCTGCCCATGGAGTATGCAGGTTGAGCATAGCAGGATGAGGATAATAAATTTTTTCACTCTAAATTGTTTTATGTTCATATTGCCGCGGGTTTCACTAATATATCACAAAAATGTGATATAGGAGTTTCCAAATCACCGGTGAATATAAAGAAGCCCGTCAAAAGACGGGCCGTATTTTTTGGGTCAACAGTTTTGGTGCTAATGCTGGAGCTCCTCTTCATCCTCCTGCAGGGGTACCGTCTGCGGAACGAAATCCTGCCCGGGAATAATGTATTCCCCATTATCAAACGTTTTACTGTAATCATAGGCCCATCTGTGTACGTGAGGAATTTCACCGTGCCAGTTGCCGTGAAAATGTTCTATAGGGGCAGTCCACTCCAGGGTATTGGCCTTCCATGGATTCTGAGGTCCTTTTTTGCCGTAGAAAATACTGCTGATAAAGTTATACGCAAATACCAATTGCGCCGCTGCAGTAATAAGTGCAAAAACGGTCATTAGAACCTGAACATCGGTTAATTCATCAAACATCGGGAAAGCAGTATTCTCATAGTATCTTCTGGGGACACCGGCCATGCCCACAAAATGCATTGGGAAGAAAATTCCATAAGAGCCTACCGCGGTAATCCAGAAATGTACATATCCCAGGTTTTTATTCATCATTCTGCTCTGGAACATTTTTGGGAACCAGTGATATACGCCGGCAAATAAACCATACAGGGCCGATATACCCATGACAAGGTGGAAATGGGCCACCACAAAGTAGGTGTCGTGCACGTTGATATCTAATGTACTGTCTCCAAGGATAATTCCGGTAAGCCCCCCGGTAATAAATGTGGAGACCATTCCTATGGAAAATAACATCCCGGCATTTAATTGCAGGTTTCCTTTCCATAAGGTTGTGATCCAGTTAAATGCTTTTACTGCAGAAGGTATGGCGATCAACAGGGTGGTAAATGTAAAGACCGAACCTAAAAAGGGATTCATCCCGGAAATAAACATATGGTGCCCCCAAACAATCGTGGACAAGAATGCAATTGCGAGGATAGACGCGATCATTGCCCTGTATCCGAATATGGGTTTCCGGGCGTTCACAGACATTACTTCAGAAACCATCCCCATGGCCGGCAGTATTACAATGTAGACTTCCGGATGCCCCAAAAACCAAAAGAGGTGCTCAAACAGTACGGGGGATCCTCCCTGGTAGTGCAGTACTTCGCCCTGGATAAATATATCCGATAGAAAAAACGACGTCCCAAAACTTCTATCCATAATCAGCAAAAGTGCTGCCGATAATAGTACCGGAAAAGATATCACCCCGATAATGGCCGTTACCAAAAATGCCCATATGGTCAAAGGTAACCGGGTCATTGACATTCCCTTGGTCCTTAAATTGATGACCGTAACAATGTAATTTAGCGATCCCAGAAGGGAAGATGCAATAAAGATGGCCATGGAAACCAACCAGAGTGTCATTCCCAAGCCGGAACCTGCCTGGGCCATCGGGAGTGCACTCAAGGGCGGGTAAATAGTCCACCCAGCCGCTGCCGGGCCTGCTTCGGCGAATAATGAGATTACCATGATGACACTGGAGGTAAAGAACATCCAATAGGAAAGCATATTTAAAAACCCGGATGCCATATCCCTGGCGCCGCATTGAAGCGGGATCAGGAGGTTGCTGAAGGTTCCACTTAAGCCCGCGGTCAGGACAAAGAATACCATTATGGTACCGTGAATGGTGACCAATGCAAGATAGATATCCGCATCCATTACTCCATCAGGGGCCCATTTACCAAGAAGCGCTTCAAAAACGGGAATCTCTTCACCGGGCCAGGCCAACTGCATCCTGAACATCAACGACATCGCTATGCCTATAAATCCCATGATCAGACCTGTAATCAAGTACTGCTTCGAGATCATTTTATGATCCTGACTAAAGATGTATTTGGTTATAAAAGTCTCTTTATGATGATGTCCGTGATCATGTGCGTGATCATCTTCGTGTTCGTGTCCTGTTCCTGACATAATCAATAATTTGTATTAATATCTTAAATCTCTTTATGACCTATTGTCCCATAGACGCTATGGTCTGCCCGAAGGTCTGCTGGGTTTTCATCCATTCATTAAATTCCTCCTCGGTCTCCACAATAATTTTCATCTGCATATTGTAATGCGATTTGCCACAGATCTTATTGCACAAAAGAATATAATCGTATTCCCAGGGATCCGAATTAGGTTCTCCACTGGCAGCTCTCTCTGCCCGGATTTTATTGATTCGTTTTACTTTTTCCACCACATCCGGATTGAGCCGGATTTCCTCTGTGGTAATCGTAGGGGTAAAGGAAAATTCTGTAATCATGCCCGGGACACAGTTCATTTGGGCCCTGAAATGCGGCATATACGCTGAGTGCAATACATCCTGCGACCGGAATTTAAAGTTCACCTTTCTTCCGACAGGCAAATGCAATTC
>DATGCB010000158.1:0-8018 GCA_035312365.1 Eudoraea sp.
ACTTTGCCGTTGGGGATTTGAGTGATGAGAATTATGGTGGTATAGACCTTCATAAAAATGTGGTCGACCGGATCGTTTTGGTGTCGCCATCGGGCAGGCCTATGCGACGGGAAACCGATTTAATCGATGTCTGGTTCGACAGTGGTTCTATGCCTTATGCGCAGTGGCACTATCCTTTTGAAAATAGTGAACTGATAGACAAGGGGGTGACGTTCCCCGCAGATTTTATAGCCGAAGGAATTGACCAGACCAGAGGATGGTTCTATACCCTGCATGCCATTGCGACCATGGTTTTTGATTCAATAGCCTTTAAAAATGTGGTTTCCAACGGACTTGTATTAGACAAGGAAGGCAAGAAAATGTCCAAGCGGCTCGGCAATGCAGCCGACCCGTTTCAGACCATGGAAGAGCACGGCGCGGATGCCACGCGGTGGTATATGATCTCCAATGCAAATCCCTGGGACAATCTCAAGTTCGACATGGATGGGATTGTCGAGGTAAAGCGGAAGTTTTTCGGGACATTATATAATACCTATGCATTCTTTGCATTGTATGCCAATATCGATGATTTTGCCTATTCCGAAGCGGAGATTCCTTTGGAAGAATGTCCTGAAATTGATCAATGGATACTATCAGAATTGCATACCCTGATTCAAAAAGTAGATTTGGCGTATGCGGATTTTGACCCCACGAGGGCTACCCGGGACATCTCTGATTTTGTCCAGGAAAACCTTAGCAACTGGTATGTGCGCCTGAGCAGAAGGCGATTCTGGAAGGGAGATTACCAGCAGGATAAGATTGCTGCCTATCAAACCCTTTACGTTTGCCTGGAAACAATCGCGAAACTTTCTGCCCCGGTGGCTCCATTCTTTATGGATCAGTTATACAAAGATCTCACCGCGACGACGCAAAGGGAAACTTTTGAAAGTGTACATTTGTCTTATTTCCCTGCTTTTGATCCCGCCATGGTTAACAAATCCCTGGAAGGCAAAATGCAGAAGGCACAGATAATATCTTCCCTGGCATTGTCTATAAGGCAGAAGGAAAAAATAAAAGTCCGGCAACCTTTGCAGAAAATAATGATCCCCGTTTTGGATGAAGCGCAACGAAAAGAGATACTCGCGGTTGCTGACCTGATTAAGTCGGAAATCAATGTCAAGGAAATTATCCTTCTCGATGACGCATCCGGGATTTTGGTAAAACAAATAAAGCCAAATTTTAAAATATTAGGCCCCAGATATGGGAAAGACATGAAATTGATCGCCGTGGCTATTGGAAAGTTAAATCAGGCAGATATCCAAAAAATTGAACAAGAAGGCGAAATATCACTTGACTTAGAAAATAAAAGTATTATCTTACAGTTAGAGGAAGTGGAAATATCATCTCAGGATATAGAAGGCTGGCTGGTTGCCAGTTCTGGTCCCCTTACCGTAGCATTGGATATTACGATTGACGAAAACCTCCGGCAGGAAGGGATCGCACGGGAACTGGTCAACAGAATTCAAAATTTGCGAAAGGAATCGGGATTGGAAGTAACGGACAAAATTGATATTAAAATATTGAAGGATGGTCTTGTAGAAAAGGCGGTAGCGAGTAATATAACCTATATTAAATCCGAAACCCTGACTGCTGAACTTGAATTCGAGGAAAAGCTGGAAAATGGCACCACGGTAGCCTTTGATGAAGTAAATACAAAATTGTTTATTCAAAAACATTAAGATTATGGGACAAGATTTAAAAGTGAGATATTCAGATAAGGAATTGGAAGAGTTTAAGGTCCTTATTGAAGAAAAGATAAAAAAAGCCAAGAGTCATTTAAATTTGCTTAAAAGTTCATATATGAATGACGGAAACAATGGTACGGACGACACCTCACCGACTTTTAAGGCTTTTGAAGAAGGCTCTGAAACCATGAGTAAAGAGGCAAATACACAGCTGGCCATCCGGCAGGAAAAGTTTATCCGGGATTTAAAGAACGCTTTGTTAAGGATAGAAAACAAGACCTATGGGATTTGCAGGGTTACCGGAAAACTCATTAACAAGGAACGCCTCAAATTAGTTCCTCATGCCACATTGAGCATTGAGGCTAAGAATATGCAAAAATAATTGCCAACGCCCCCAGGGGCGTTTTTTTGTCTCACAATGAAACGAGGTTGCTTAATTATCCTGTTTTGTGTTTTTGTCAGTGGGGTTCGAGCACAGAAAATTGTGAAAAAAACGCTGGTAAAACAGCACACTTCTCTTTTTCAAATTAACACAATAAATTGTTTTGACCTGGACCTTGGTACTTCGGACTCCGATGAAATGGTCGTTGAAGCGATCATTGACGGAGAATATAGGAATGACCTTGTCGTTGAGATCGAAGAAGCGGGAGGTTCTATCCTTGTCGGCGCCGGGTTTCACCCCGATTTTGTACTTCCGAATGACAAGCTCAGTGCCCACAAAGTGGTCTCCGTAGCCCTCAGGGTAAGGGTTCCGGACCTGAAAAATGTACAGGTCACCGGGACCAGTTGCAAGGTCACCATCGCCGGACTTTTTAAAACGCTCAAAGTTACATTGGACAACGGGCGATGTACCCTTAAGGAAGTCGGTCTGGATGTGACGGTGCGGACTCAAAGCGGAGATATTTTGCTGTACAGCGCCCGTGGGGCCGTCAAGGCAAAATCCACCTATGGGAAGATCAGTGGGAAGGAAATCCCCCAAGGGGATAATACAATTCGTCTGACTTCAGTTACAGGGGACATTCACCTGTATAATACGAATTAAAAGTACGTACGTCGAGTCTATTCCGATTCTTAATTGGGATTGGTTTATTATCCCTATTTTTGCCCAATCAATTTTTGAGGCAATGCGTTTGAAGAAGTCCCTGATCCTTGTAGCTGTCATACTTTTGGTTGATCAGCTAAGCAAGATATATATTAAGACTCACTTTGTACTGGGTGATGATGTGGAAGTCTTTAGTTGGTTTAAAATTCTTTTTATTGAGAATGAAGGAGCCGCATGGGGGACAAAACTCAGCGATCTTTTACCGGTCTCGGATTCTGCGGGAAAATTGATCCTCACCATTTTCAGGCTCTTTGCCATTGTCGGAATTGGCTATTGGCTATACGATATTATTCGCAAGAAGGCGACAAGGACACTCGTCATAGCGGTTTCCCTCATTTTTGCCGGCGCTCTTGGCAATATTATTGATTCGGTGTTTTACGGGCTGGTATTCAACGACAGTTACAGTCAGGTAGCCACGCTTTTTTCAGATGCACCGTATGGAAGCCTCTTTCACGGAAAGGTGGTAGATATGTTATATTTCCCAATGATAGACACTACCTGGCCCGATTGGATGCCATTTGTAGGCGGAAATAACTTCCGTTTTTTCGAACCTGTATTTAATGTTGCCGATACGGCAATCAGTACAGGGGTGGGAATCCTGCTGGTATTCAACAAAAAGGCGTTTGCGAAAATGAGCGATCAGAAGGAATAGGACTTCTCAGGGGTAATGCTGTAATTCAATGGGATGTCATTTTCATGGACATCCTTTATTTCCTGAACCGCTTCAAAAAGGGACAGGCCTATTTTGATCACATCCGCGCGACAAGTACGCAGGAAATTATCGTAATAACCCTTGCCGTAACCCACTCTGTTTCCCTTCAGATCAAATCCCAGCAGGGGGACGAAAACAACATCGATCTTCTTCGCAGGTACTGCCAGTCCGTCCACGGGTTCCGGAATGTTCCATCGGTTCCTTTTGATAACGGTAGCGTCTGTTAATAGATAATGCTGCAGAGTGGCGGCCGGGCCCACTTTGGGAATAACAATGTTCTTATCCCTGCCCTGTAGGATCGATAAAATGATGCGGGTGTCGATTTCTTTTTTTTCAGGGATCTGAAGAAAAATATGGTAATAATTGTAGGACCAAATGGGCAGGTCTAATAGGGCATTGGCAATGGCAAGGCTGCCTGTGTGAATTTGCTCTTTGCTAAGGTTTTTTCTGAGAGAGGTAACGTTTAACCGTAACTCTTCTTTCAACATAAAAGTCGATTAAACATTGGGTGTGGGGGAGCTTTTTGTCAAAATTAATCCTTCGCTGCGACGGCAAAATAAATTTTGAAAAACAGCATCAATATTAGGTACATACCTAACGTGATAAGATAATTGTCCATGTGTGTGCCTGGTTTTGACGCTCTAAATATAAAAAAAAAAGTGAAGTCGCGCCTATAAAATGCACTAAATCATCGATGAAATGCACATTTTTATAAAATTCTTAACATTTGGTTCATCTTATCCTTACAAAAAGATAATCCTAATGGACTTTAAAAATATGATTATCAAAAGGTTAATCTCTGGCAGACCGGAAAGAGTCTCCGGCGAAATATTTTTTGATTCGCCGGGGCAGGCACAAAATTTAACATTTTGGCGGAATGTCAACCCGGGGAGATGAAGGTTTAATTTATACATACCATCATACCTTAATGGTGCTGAGAGGTGATGTGGATACCGGACAAAACCGGCCAAAATGGGTTTTCCGGATTCAGCCAGTAAGGGAATTCGCTAAGGGATCGTTAAATTAGCTGCCTATAACCTCTATAAACTTCGCGTAATATATCTTTGTTTCTGAACCGTAAATTTCGACTCGAGTTTAATGCCAGGAATACCCATTAAAATACAACTTGCCGCCTTGCCTGATACACCGGGAGTATATCAGTTTTTTGATGGGGAAGGTAAAATTCTTTACGTGGGCAAAGCCAAGAACCTGAAGAAGAGGGTGACGTCTTATTTTGCCAAAACCCACGAATACGGTAAAACCAGGGTTCTGGTAAAAAAAATACAGCAGATAAAGCACATCGTCGTACCCACTGAATCAGATGCTTTGCTTTTGGAGAACAACCTCATAAAAAAATATCAACCCAGGTACAATGTGATGCTTAAGGATGATAAATCCTATCCCTGGATTTGCATAAAGCATGAACGCTTTCCAAGGATATTTCCTACCAGAAAGCTCATAAAGGATGGATCGGAATACTATGGTCCATATACCAGTATGCGAACGGTGAAGACACTTTTGGACCTTATCAGGAGCGTCTACCCGCTGCGAACCTGTACCTACGATCTTTCGCAGGCCAAAATTGAGGCAGGCAAATATAAGCTATGTCTTGAATATCATCTTGGCAATTGTAAGGGGCCGTGTGAAGACCTTCAAACAGCTGAGGAATACCATCAACAAATCGATGATATCAGGGAGATTATTAAGGGAAATTTTAAATCGTCCCTCCATTATTTTAGGAGGCAAATGAAAATACTTGCCGCCGATATGCGATTTGAAGAAGCGCAACGCATTAAAGATAAAATGGAGGTGCTGGAAAATTACCAGGCGAAGTCCACCATTGTGAATCCAAAGATCAACAATGTGGATGTGTTTAGCATTGTCTCCGACAATGCTTTTGCTTATGTCAATTTCCTGCAGTTGTCCCACGGCTCCATTGTCAGATCCCATACCCTGGAAATAAAAAAGAAACTCCAGGAAGAGGATCAGGACCTGCTTCAAATGGCGATCGTTGAGATCCGCCAGCGCTTCAATTCACGATCCCGTGAAATATATGTCCCGATACCAATGGTGGTTGCTCCGGATATAAAAGTTACGGTTCCCAAACTGGGAGATAAAAGAAGAATACTGGACCTTTCTGAACGGAATGCGCGTTTTTTCAGGCAGGAACGCTTCAAACAGCTAAGGATTACAGACCCCGACCGGCATACAAACAGGATCATGGCCCAGATGAAGCAGGATTTACGTCTCACCGCAGAACCCAGACATATAGAATGTTTTGACAATTCAAATATCCAGGGAGATAGTCCGGTGGCTGCCTGTGTTGTCTTTAAGAATGGGAAACCTTCGAAAAAGGAATACAGGCACTTTAATATAAAAACGGTAGATGGCCCGGATGATTTTGCATCCATGAAGGAAGTGGTATTCCGACGCTACAGCCGCCTGTTGAATGAAGGTGAACCTTTGCCACAACTGGTGGTTATCGACGGGGGTAAAGGACAATTATCCTCGGCCCTGAAAAGCCTTGAAGTACTTGGTTTAAGGGGAGAGATAGCCATTATTGGAATAGCCAAACGCCTGGAAGAAATCTATTTTCCGGACGACCCGATTCCGCTGTATCTGGACAAAAAGTCGGAAAGCCTGAAGATCATACAACAATTGAGGAACGAAGCACACCGTTTTGGAATTAGTTTTCACAGGAAAAAAAGGAGTAAGGCTGCTATTAATTCGGAACTTGAGGGAATAAATGGAGTAGGTGAGAAGACAGCTCAGGAGTTATTGAAAAGCTTCAAATCGGTCAAGCGAATAAAGGAAGCATCCATAGAAGATTTATCCAAAACAGTCGGGTTTGCCAAGGCGAAGAAAATTTATGAAAGCTTTCATTAAACCCCTATCTTAAACCTATGCAAAGAACAGCATTGTTCCTTATGATAATTTTATATACTGTGTTATCCCGGGCTCAGGGGGTGAATGAGGAAATACCACCAAAGGTTGGATTGGTGCTTAGCGGGGGCGGAGCAAAAGGAATGGCTCATATCGGAGCGTTAAAGGTGATCGAGGAGGCCGGTGTGAAGATAGATTATATAGGAGGCACCAGTATGGGAGCGATCATTGGTGCACTGTACGCATCGGGATATTCCGCCCGGGCGTTAGACTCAATTTTTCAAAGTACGGACTTTACAGGCCTTATCCAGGAAAACCTGCCCCGAAGTGCAAAGACTTTTTACAAAAAGGAAGATTCGGAGCGCTATGCCCTGACACTTCCTTTTAATAAATTTAAAATTTCTTTCCCTCCCGCAATTTCAGGCGGGCAAAACATTTATAACGAATTGGTAAGGTTGCTGTACCACGTCAAAGATATCAATGATTTTAACAAATTACCCATTCCATTTTTCTGTATAGCCACGGATGTAGAAAAAGGGACAGAGGTCCTGTTGGACCGCGGGTATCTGCCGGAAGCAATTTTGGCAAGTGGCACTTTTCCCTCCCTTTTTGAACCTGCCGAGGTGAATGGGCAAATACTCATCGATGGGGGCGTGCTCAACAACTACCCCGTAAGGGAGGTAAAAAGGAAGGGTGCGGATGTCATCATTGGGGTCGATGTTCAGCATGGACTAAGGGATCGGGAATCCCTTTTGTCCGCCACTGAAATATTGTTGCAGATTAATAATTACAGGACGGTCGGGGTCATGGAAGAAAAATCCGGACTTACCGATATTTACATAAAACCGGATATGGATTCATACTCGGTGATCGATTTTAACCTGAAGAGAAGTATTATTGAAAATGGGGAAAAAGCGGCCCTGGAACAACAGGAAGCCCTAAAAATGCTGGCGGAGAGGCAGGGCAGTCCAAAGAAAAGCAATCTGCCTATCATCTCCAAGGATACCCTTGTCGTGAACAGATTGGTAGTCAGTGGTAATAACAACTATACGCGAAGCTATGTAAAAGGGAAGCTTCGGTTTAACCTTGCAGAAAAAATCACCTTTGAAAAGTTACAACAGGGGATCAGTAATCTGGCGGCCACCGGGAATTTCCAAACCATACGATACGACCTGGTTTCCAATGGATTAGGGGAGGATCTGATATTAAAACTAAGGGAAAACCCTACCAAGACCTTTATTCGGTTAGGGGCACATTACGACGATCTTTACAAAAGTGCAGCCATGATCAACTTAACGAAAAAGAACGTATTTGTAAATGATGACCTGGCCTCCTTTGATTTTATACTGGGAGACAATGTACGGTATAATTTTCAGTACTATGTGGACAAAGGGTTCTACTGGAGCTTTGGGATAAATTCACAATTCAATGATTTCACTGATGAGATTAGCTACAGTGTAATACAATCTAATTTTGATGTCCCGATCGGCACCAATATTAATAAAATTAATCTCGATGTCTCTGATTTTACGAACCAGATCTATCTGCAGACCGTACTCAATGAAGAGTTTGCCTTTAGCCTCGGGCTTGAGCACAA
>DATGCB010000159.1:0-9871 GCA_035312365.1 Eudoraea sp.
ATTGCCCCTGAGATATTGAATGGCTCCGAGGGCCCCCAGATCGGTGGATGAGAAAATTGCATCGGGCGGGTTGCCGAGTTCCATTAATTTTTTGGCAGCTCCTTTTCCGGCTTCAATATCGCTTTTAAGCCCTATGACATATTCCATATTTAACCCAATATTATGCTCTTCCAGGGCCTGTTTGTATCCATCGAACCGGTCCTGATAAATTTCCAGGGAACGATCTACCGTTAGATGGGCTATTTTAGAACATCCCTGTTCGATCAGGTGCCTGGTAGCCTTATAGGCACCCTGATAATCATCGAGCGTTACCGAACTAACCCCTTCAATATCCATTTTGCGGTCAAAGAAAATAAGCGGTACATTTTTTCTCAAAACCTGTTCAAAATGATCGGTATGTTTCGTTTGCAGTGAAATGGATATCAGGATACCGTCAACCTGGGCATTCAACAGGTTTTGTACCGTGTCAATTTCCTTTTTTTCGTCTTCATGGGTCTGGCAAATGATCACGTGATACCCCACAGGGTTCAACTCTTCCTCAATGCCCCGAATAACGGTAGAAAAGAAATTTCTGTTAATATAGGGCAGTACTACCCCGACATTCTTGCTCTTACCACTTTTGAGCGCCTGGGCCAGCCTGTTTTGCTTATAGTGTAATTTCGCGGCGGTCTCCATCACCAGTTTCCTGGTATCCGCGCTTATTCTGGGATTGTCATTGAGTGCCCTAGATACAGTTGCTGCAGTGATATTCAGTGCTTTGGCAATATCATAAATAGTAGCCTTCCTGCTCATAAAACACTTTTATAAATGTACAAATTTTAATATGTGTTATCGATTACAAATTAATCAATGAATACTCAAAATAAGAAGAATTTTATAAAGATCTTCTTTCAGACTGACTAATTTAGAAATAAATTTGCCTTAAAATAGTTAAATTAGCTACTGATTTAGAGAATTCCATATAATTTTACGATTGTCAGGGACAATATCTTGTTAACTTTCATTATATTTACCATCGTTATGTAATCGATTACATCATTGGTATGAATGCTGTAAAAAATTCTATGTCGCAAACGGATGGCCGGCTCCGTGCCAGTTACGCGGCGCCTGCTTTGCTGGCATTACTTTTAATTTGTTCTTCATGTAAACAAAAAAGGCATGCCCCTGCTGACCCATGGTTAAAATTGACGGAGATTGTCAATGCTGTTGTTCCCCCGGTATTTCCGGATAAAACCTATAATATTAACGATTATGGTGCTGTCTCAGATGGGACGACCACTAACACCGGGGCTTTAAAAAGTGCCATAAATGCCTGTTCAAAGGATGGTGGGGGGACCGTTTTGGTTCCTGAAGGAACCTATGTAACCGGACCCATCCACCTGGAGGACAATGTAAACCTGCATCTGTCTAAAGGTTCGGAACTATTATTCAGTAAAGATCCGGAGGATTATTACCCTTTGGTACACACCTCTTTTGAAGGTACCGAATTAATGAACTTTTCTCCCCTGGTCTATGCCTACCGGAAGAAGAATATCGCGATCACAGGTGAGGGAGTCTTAAACGGGCAGGCGGGACTGGATTCTTGGTGGCCCTGGTGCGGTAAAGAGAGTTATGGATGGGAGGAAGGCGAACCCAACCAATTGGCATCCTTAACGCGTTTAAAGGAAGAAATGTCTGAAAAAGGGGTGCCGGTTTCCGAAAGGGTGTTTGGCAGTGGGTTCCATTTGAGGCCTTCTTTCATTGAACCTTTTGAATGCGAAAA
This sequence comes from Eudoraea sp., assembly GCA_035312365.1. Taxonomy (GTDB): domain Bacteria; phylum Bacteroidota; class Bacteroidia; order Flavobacteriales; family Flavobacteriaceae; genus JAFMPW01. The sequence continues at coordinate 1,763 of DATGCB010000159.1, forward strand.
TGTACTGATACAGGGAGTAAAAATCATTAATGCACCTTTTTGGGTCATCCACCCGATGAAGTCCTCCAATGTTACGGTGGACGGCGTTTTTGTGGAAAGCCATGGTCCCAACAATGATGGTTGTGACCCGGAATATTCCAGGAATGTGGTTATAAAAAACGCCATTTTTAATACAGGGGATGATTGTATAGCCATAAAATCCGGTAGAAATGAAGATGGCAGGAGGGTAGGGATCAAAAGCGAAAATATTGTCGTCCAAAATTGCAAAATGATCGACGGACATGGAGGAGTAGTCATAGGGAGCGAAATATCGGCCGGGGTGAAGCATGTATATGTTGAAAACTGTCAGATGGATAGCCCCAATCTGGATCGTGCCATCAGGATCAAGACGAATTCTAAAAGGGGTGGCACCGTGGAACATGTTAACGTAAGGAATTTAGACGTGGGCCAGGTAAAGGAGGCGGTATTAAAAATTAACCTCTTCTATGGCATTTATGGGGTACAGGAAGGAGAATTTATTCCCGAGGTAAAAAATATCAATCTGGAAAATGTGACGGTGAAAAACGGAGGTAAGTATGGCATTTTGGCCAGGGGGTATGCGGAGAAACCGATAGAGGATATCACTTTCAAAGATGTTATCATAGAAAAGGTCGATTCGGCCTACTCGCTTGAAAATGTGGTCAACCTGAAATTCATAAACACTACCATCAATGGAAAAAAAATGGAAACGATTACCGACCAACTGTAATTTTTTGGCTTTGTCCCGGATGTTGCGAGGGCGGGGCGACAGCTCAAGGATGATCCTCAAAATGACACCTGTAGCGAGATAAATTGTACTCCTTTTTCACGGGGATACAGATAACAATTATTGCCTGTTAGATTAGTTTGGGGATTTGATGAAAGAAATTTTGTCAAATCCCTTTTTTGCACCACAACCTTTGATTGACTTTTATATAGTATATTAATTAAAAATCCGGCAAATAATATTCAGTTCTAAACAAGTTAAATCGATAAATAAAATGAAAAAGTTGAGTTTTTTGGTCGTTTTCAGCCTGCTGACTCTTGCTTCCTGTAAGGAAAAAGCAAAGGTGGAATCGTCCCCATCCGATATGAAAGAAACGGTTGCCCCCCCCCAAACCTATGCCGAGATTTCCATTAAGGTAGGGGGGCATTGGGAAGGTAAAAAATACATTGGAGATAATACCTTCAGAAACGTAGACTATTTGAAAGCCCCCGACAGCCTTACCGATCATTCCTACTATGTTCGTTATGAAGGCCCCGGCTGGGAAAGCAACAAAGTGGGCTACCGTTTGTATTTCGATTGGAGGAACGCCATCGATATTTTTGGTAAAAAAGTAGATACCATGGTCCTTGCCCGGGTAGGCCTTGATAATTATGATTCCTATCATGAAGAAAGTCCCTGGGGCCAGGACATCCTAAAAGCCGGCGAATCCCTGGGTATCGGATCTTATGGGCGCTATGACGGGAAGGTGACCCATCATTTCAGACAGGTGGATTCTTCCACGGTCCGCATTTTAAACAATTCCGAAAACTCCGGAATACAGCTTCGTTATTATGGCTGGGAAAGTAATGGCGTGCGTACTGATTTGTCGGCAGACCTAAGCATAACGCCCGATTCCCGCATGACCCGGGCAACCCTGAAAACTTCGGAAGCGATCGAAGGTATGACCACCGGAATCGTGAAATTTGAGGACATTGACCTTATGAAAAGTGAAGGCGCCTCCGGTGATTGGGGATATATGGCCACCTATGGAATACAAACCCTGGTGCCGGATAAACTAGGTATGGCCATTTTTTACAATAAAAGTGATGTAGAAAAAATAACGGAGGGGGAATACGACCATTTATTGATCTTTAAACCCACTACGCAACCTATTTCCTATTATTTATTAGGGGCATGGGAGCAGGAAAAAGGTGGTATAAAAAGTAAAGAAGCCTTTGTCAGATACCTGGATACGAGTTTGTCTGAAATGAACAGATAATAACAATACAACGCGTTTGACTGCTTAGATAGTGCGATAATCAAAGGATCATTTAAAATAATGGAAATAAACAGGAATATATGGAAGTTTGGAAGGACTATGACGGTAGCGTTGCTATTGTTCAGCTGTAAATCCGAAAAGAAGGAAAGTGCCGGTGAAACAGGAAGTGCAATGGAAATGGTTGTACCGGAAAACCTCAAATGGTCGCAACGGATGGCACTTTCTGAAATCCATCGCTTTCCCGACCCTACCCTGCTCGATTTTCAGGAAATGTCGAGATGGAGTTATACCAACGGTCTGGTTTTACAGGCAATGTCGAGGATACACGGCCAAACACCGGATCAAAAGATATACGACTACATCTACGATTATGGAAATAGGATGATTACTGAGGGGGGTGTCATAGAAACGTATACGCTTAGCAATTATAACCTGGACATGATCAAGTCCGGAGACGCCATTTTCTACCTGTATCAGCAAAAAGAGGAACCCAGGTTCAGGGCGGCTATGGATACGTTACACAAGCAAATGGAACACCAGCCCATCACGTCTGATGGCGGATACTGGCATAAAAAAATATATCCTTACCAAATGTGGCTCGACGGGGTGTATATGGCCGAGCCCTTTCATGCCAGGTATGCCAAAAATTTTTTGGAGGGCTGGGAAGCAAGGAAAGTAGTCGATAAAATAGTATTGCAATTCGACCTCATTGAAAAGTACAACAGGGATGAGGAGACAGGCCTTTATTACCACGGTTATGACGAAAGCAGGGAAGAACGATGGGCAGACAAGGATACCGGTCTCTCAAGGAATTTTTGGTCCCGGGGTATGGGTTGGTATGGGATGGCCCTGGTTGATATTATCGAATTGCTTCCGGAAGATCATCCCGGAAGGGATCGTATCCTGGCATACCTCAGGGACTACGCTGAGGCCATCGTCCGATATCAGGATACCACCGGGGCCTGGTATCAGGTTCTTGATATGCCGGATCGCGAGGGTAATTACCTGGAGGCAACCGGCACATGTATGTTCACCTATACCCTTGCCAAAGGGGTAAATAATGGCTATCTACCGGGAGCCTACATGGAACAGGCCAGGAAGGGTTTTGAAGGAATCCTCAGTGAGTTTGTTACCGTTGAGGAGAATGGGGTGGTGAACCTGAACAAATGCTGCGGGGTGGCAGGATTGGGCGGCAATCCATACCGGGACGGCACCTTTGATTATTATGTCAACGAGATTATCCGTTCCAATGATCCAAAAGGAACCGGACCTTTTATGATGGCTTCCCTGGAGCTGGATCGTTAAGAACTAAAATTTGACCAACATGGATCCGTTGTTCATCATTTTGATCGGTACCGCAACGGTACTTTTCTGCATCATCAGGCTGAAATTACATGCAGCAATTTCACTCTTGCTGGCGGCGCTCGTCACCGCCCTGTTAACTTCACCTGAGCTCATCGTTGCATTTGGGCAGCATAGCGGCATGACGGATCAGGAGGTTGCTTCGCTGTCTAACATGTCTGTCGGGAGGCGACTCGCCACTGCCTTTGGAAATACAAGCGGGAAAATTGGAATATTGATTGCCCTGGCCTCCGTTATTGGTACGTCTTTGATGCGAAGCGGGGGAGCGGAGCGCATCATCCGGGGTTTGTTGGCATTGTTCGGCAAAAAAAACACATCCATTGCCTTGTTGTCGGGAAGTTTTACGCTGGCCATTCCCGTATTCTTCGATACCGTTTTCTATCTGATGATACCGCTGGTAAAGTCCGTTACAATCAGGGATCCCAGAAAATTCAGCCTTTATTTGATGGCGATCATGGGAGGTGGGGTCATGGCCCATTCCCTGATACCGCCAACCCCGGGACCCCTGTTTGTTGCCGAAGAGCTGGGGATAGATCTGGGTGCCATGATCATGGGAGGACTGGCCGTTGGGATCATAACGGTGATCTGCGGCTATCTCTATGCGATCTGGGCCAATAAAAGGTGGGATCTCCCCATGCGCGATACCCCGGATATCAGTGTAGAGGATCTGAAACAATTTTCTGAAAAGGAGCAGAGTGAATTACCCGGACTGGGGATCTCTGTATTACCCGTGCTCCTGCCTATTCTCCTGATAACCGGCAATACCATTACCAGTATGCTCACAAAAGGAAAAGAGGGGCAGCTAAGTGATTTTCAAATGAACCTTGCAGACGTTTTTTCCTTTTTGGGAGATGCTAACATTGCGCTATTCCTGTCGGCGATTATTGCCATGTATTTGCTGTCGGCAAGATTAAAGGATTCAAAGAAATTCAAAAAATTTATGGTTGAGTCTTTAAGCAGCGCCGGGATGATTATCTTAATAACTTCTGCGGGCGGGGCTTTTGGGCAAATGCTGCAACAAACCGGCATTGGAATCCGTGTAGGCGAATTGGCGGCGAACTATCAAATGGCACTATTACCCCTGGCCTTTTTTATTACCGCAGCGGTCCGTACGGCTCAGGGATCGGCCACCATTGCCATGGTGACTGCCATCGGTGTAATGAGCGGGGTGGTAGGTACCGGACTTCAATTCCATCCTGTTTACCTGGCGTTGGCCATAGGATGCGGATCAAAGATCTTTGCATGGATGAACGACAGCGCTTTTTGGATCATTACCAAAATGAGCGGTATGGAAGAAAAGGAAACGATCAGGCATTTTTCGTACCTCCTGATGGTGATGGGCTTTTCGGGCTTGATAGCGTGTATGATCTTATCAAAACTTTTACCTTTTAGCTAAATGATCAAAACCAGCAACCTTCTCATTAAAGCCGCGGAAGCAGACAATGTCGGGATCGTGGTCAGCCCCAAAGGGTTACAGGTGAACGAAGTGGTAACCGGCGGAATAAAGCTTCTGGAATACGTTCCGATGGGCCATAAGGTGGCTTTGACGGATATTGCTGAGGGTAAAGGTGTCATCCGCTATGGTCAGACCATTGCGTATGCAGGCAAAAATTTACGTGCAGGTCAATGGGTCAACGAACTCAATATTTCCCTCCCCGAACCCCCGGTCCTGGATTTGATTTCAATTAAAGAAAATAGGATTCCGGCACCGGAAGCCTTACCCGGCTATACGTTCGAAGGGTATGGAAATAAAGATGGGTCGGTAGGTACCAAAAATGTCCTTGGCATCACTACAAGTGTTCAATGCGTTGCAGGACTCACCGATTATGTGGTACGGAAAATAAAGGAAGAACTGTTGCCCAGGTACCCCAATGTAGATGATGTAGCCGGACTTACCCATTCCTATGGTTGCGGGGTAGCTATAAATGCCCCGGCGGCCATCGTTCCCATCCGGACTATTCAGAACATAGCGACAAATCCAAATTTCGGGGGAGAGGTCATGGTGATCGGCCTGGGCTGCGAAAAGCTCCGTCCGGAAAGGCTGGTTCCCGAAAAAGGAACTCCTGGAAATGGGGATAGTGATATCCTGTATCTGCAGGACCGGGATTTTTATGGCTTTTCAGATATGGTGGATGGCGTAATGGACCTTGCGGAAAAACATCTTAAAAAATTAAACGAACGCAAAAGGAAAACCTTTCCGGCATCGGCATTGGTGGTCGGCATGCAATGCGGGGGCAGCGATGCTTTTTCAGGTATAACGGCCAACCCCGTTGCAGGGTTTGCGTCCGATTTGATTGTCCGGGCCGGGGGAAGTGTTATGTTTTCTGAAGTTACCGCAGTTCGGGATGCTGTACATTTGCTGGTTCCCAGAACCGCGAGCCCCGCTGTAGGCAAGGCCCTCCTGGACGAAATGAAATGGTACGACACCTATTTATTACAAGGGCAGGTGGATCGAAGAGAAAATACGTCTCCGGGCAATAAAAAAGGCGGTTTGAGCACCATAGTGGAGAAATCCCTCGGCTCCATAGCAAAGTCGGGCTCCAGCCCCATAGTGGATGTGCTGTCACCAGGTGAAAAAATCCGTAAAAAAGGATTGAATTTTGCAGCCACCCCGGCCAGCGATTTTGTCTGTGGCACGTTGCAATTGGCGGCGGGAATGAATGTGCACCTGTTCATGACCGGCCGGGGAACGCCCTATGGTCTTTCCATGGTACCTGTGATTAAAGTGGGTTCCAATTCGGAATTGAGCGAGCGCTGGCACGACCTTATCGATTTTGATGCCGGCAGGATAGCAACCGGTAAAGCCACGATCGGGGATTTGGGGTGGGAACTCTTCCATTTAATTTTAGATGTGGCCAGCGGGAAGAAAAAAGTGGCCTGTGATCAACTGGGGCTGCACAATGATCTGGTACTCTTTAACCCCGGGCCTTTGACCTGATAAAAAATAAAATTTGACGTGATATGGAATTTGAAAACATAAATAATGCCCTCGGAAATGGCTTACTTTCATTTCCCATTACCGATTTCGATGAACATGGCAATTTCAATCCGGTTGGATTTAGCGATAGGGTAAACTGGTTTATGGAGCATGAAATATCGGCCGTATTTGTGGCGGGAGGTACCGGGGAGTTTTTTTCATTGTCCGGAGAGGAATACCGGCAAATTGTCGCCGTTTCCACTACGACGGTAGATGGGAAAGTTCCCGTATTGTCCAGTGTAGGCCGAAGTATTCCGGAGGCCATTGAATTTGCAAAAATCGCGGAGGATGCCGGGATAGACGGACTCCTGCTGATGCCGCCCTATCTTACCGGATGTCCGGAGGGTGGATTAATTACCTATGCGAGGACCATCATGCAGCACACCCGACTGCCGGTCGTCTATTACAATCGTGCCAATGGCATACTTTCCAGTAAAGGGGTGGCGATGTTGGCAGATGCATGTCCAAACCTTATCGCGTTAAAAGACGGTACAGGAAATATGCAGGAACTGAACGATACCATAAAGACAGTGGGAAATCGATTGACATATATCGGGGGAGTACCTACTGCTGAGATCATCTCTGAGGCCTACCTTTCCATTGGGGTCAATACTTATTCGTCTGCGGTGTTCAATTTTGTGCCCGAAATGGCCATTGCTTTTTATAAGGCCTTAAGAGCGGGCGACAATGCCAGGGTCACAGAAATTATAAAATCCTTTTTTATACCTTTTGTCCGTTTACGCAGCAAGAAATCGGGGTATGCCGTAAGTCTGATAAAAGCAGGGGCGGATTTGATCGGTAAGCCAGCGGGTGATGTCAGAGCGCCATTGGAAATGCCCGCCCCAGCTGAAGTAGAGGAGTTGAAACTATTGATAGATAAGGCTGCCACACTCATTTGAAAGGGGACGATTGCACCGTTCCATGGAAGTTCCAAAATGATTTGGAGACATTCAGTTTATTTGTTTGTCATTCGCGGACTTGTTGACAACGATAAATCAAAAAAAGAACTATAAATACCAAATTGTTGAAATTCTCAAACGTAAACTATATGTTGGTTGTATTCTGTTCCCTGGCAAATGCTCAGTTATCGGAACATTCTGGGGAAGGGTTGCTACGTCCAACTGATAAAATCCGCGGGCCTGCAAAAGAGGCAGCGGTAGTCTCCAATGGGCAACTATTACAAAGGGATCCGGATATCTATAATATGGTGGTGGCCAAAGACGGTTCCGGGGATTTTATGTCCATCCAGGAAGCCATCAATAGCGCCAGGGGATTCCCGGAGAAGAGGGTCACCATAAAAGTGAAGAATGGGATTTACAAAGAGAAGGTGGAGGTGTATGAATGGAATTCCCATATGTCTATTATCGGTGAGGACAGGGAAAAAACGATCATCTCCTATGATGATTATTTCGACAAATTGAACCTTGGCAGGAACAGTACCTTTCATACCCCGACGGTACTTGTGCAGGGCAATGATTTTTATGCGGTAAACCTCACTATTGAAAATACAGCAGGCGAAGTGGGCCAGGCGGTGGCTCTTGCCGTAAATGCTGACCGGGTGTTCATAGAAAATTGTACGATTACCGGAAATCAGGATACGCTGTACACCACCGGAGAAGGGTTTAAGCAATATTATAAGGATTGTTATATAGAAGGGACCACGGATTTTATATTCGGGCAGGCCACCGCCCTTTTTGAAAATTGTACCATCCATAGTAAAGGCAATTCATTTATAACGGCAGCATCCACCCCTAAAGGCGTACGTTT
>DATGCB010000160.1:0-2125 GCA_035312365.1 Eudoraea sp.
CGATAACCACGTGCGGCTTAAACTTTGACACAATGTTGTTTGCCTTTATCAAACTACTGATCAATTTTATTGGAAACATTAAGTTTTTCAGGGTTAGTTTTCGTTGTAACCCGCTAATCCACAATCCTTTTATCCTGTATCCTGCCTGGGGCACCTTCTCCATCTCCATCCTGTCCCTGGCCCCGACGAATAAAAATTCGGCTTCCGGATACCTGGTTTTCAGTTCATTTGCAATGGCAATAGCAGGATATATATGTCCTCCCGTGCCTCCCCCTGAAAGAATAAACCTATAGTTGTCCACTCAATACTTCTAAGGGGTTTGTATCGTCAATTTCAGTACTCTTTCCCTTTCGTAATCCATCATAGTTGCTGGCGCTCAGGACGATTCCGATGGCCAGGCACGTCATCCAGATGGAAGTCCCGCCACTACTGATCAGGGGTAGCGTTTGTCCCGTTACCGGGAATAACTCAACCGCCACTGCCATATTCATTAAAGCCTGAAAGACAATTGGCAATCCCACACCAACCACCAGCAATTTTCCAAAGATCGTTGCGTTGCTGTTTGCCACCACGACAATCCTGAATAGCAGCAATAAATAGAAGAACATCAGGGCCAGCCCACCGATAAGTCCATATTCTTCAATGATGATGGCATAAATAAAATCTGAAGAGCTTTGGGGCAGAAAATTCTTCATTACGCTCTTCCCCGCACCGGCCCCCATGATCCCACCACTAGCAATGGCAATTTTAGCTTTTTCAATTTGATAATCTGCCTCCGTATCTGCCGGATCCCAAAAGCTTTCAACCCTGCTGATCCAGGTATCTATCCGGTTGGGAAAAATGTCAGGCACTGCCTTCACGGTCAGTACAAACATGGTGAGTCCCAGGAGACCCGCACCCACCATTCCCGATAGATATTTTAATGGATATCCTCCAAGATAGCAGAGGACCATCACCATAAAGAAGATCATGGCTGCCGTTGAAAAGTTGGCTGGCAATATTAAGCTTACCACGACAAAAACAGGTACCCATAAAGGGAGGATACTCTCCTTAAAAGTGACTTTTTGCTCCTTTATTTTGGTCAGATACCTGGCAACGTAGATCATAAGGACCACCGCTGCCAGATTAGAGGTTTGAAAGGTGATCCCAACGAGAGGTAACTGAATCCAACGACTTGCATTAGCACCTTCTATGGTTGTACCCTGTGCCAGGGTGTAGATCAACAATACCAGCACGAGTGGCATGGCTATGATCGATAACCCCTTAAAAAAATGCGTGGGGATTTTGTGAACCCCATAGATGATGCCGAATCCCAGAATCAGTAACATTCCATGTTTAATGAGGTGTCCCGTGGTGGTTCCATTGCCGACTACATAGACCAGGTTGCTGCTGGCACTGTAAACAGGTAAAAAGGAAAACAGGGCCAGGAGGGCAACTACCCCCCAAATGGCCTTATCTCCTTTGATATTTTTAAAAAAAGCTAGCAATGTTTACAAATTTTTTATGGCTTCCTTAAATTGATTTCCCCTGTCCTCATAATTCTCAAACAGATCAAAACTGGCACAGGCAGGTGATAATAGGACTGTATCACCCCGTTCCGCTATTTTGTAGGCTACTTTTACCGCTTCACTCATCGCAAAAGTCTCCACCATTAAATCCACCACATTCCCAAAAGCATCCTTAATTTTAGAATTATCCATGCCCAGACAAATAATGGCTTTTACCTTTTCCCTTACCAGGGGCATCAGTTCTTTATAGTTATTTCCTTTATCCACACCGCCCACAATCCAAACCGTTGGCGTACTCAGACTATCCAGGGCATAATAGGTGGCATTGACATTGGTTGCCTTTGAGTCGTTTATATATTGGACATGATGAATTTTCAGTACTTTTTCCAGCCGATGCGCGGCTCCCTGAAAATTTTCAATACTTTCACGAATCGTATCCTTCCTGATGCCTATAAGTTTAGCCACGGTGGCTGCAGCCATGGTATTCTTTAAATTATGCCTTCCTTCCAAGGCCAAATTGTCCGTTGTCATTTTGATGGTCTTATTGTCCGTTTTAATTTCTATAGTGTTATTTTTTAAACAGGCCCCCCGAGATACTTCTCCTTTTAATGTAAAGG